>JAUNQL010000088.1 GCA_030536195.1 Clostridia bacterium
ACTGTGAGACAGAAGCAGTCGATATTATCGGCGGATTGCGTTTTGATAACGAGTTGTTTGAAAACGATGCTATTACCTACAATGAGATTACTACCATCGTTAAGAACAACGTAATCCACGAGGAAAGCCAGGCAGCATTCAGGAGGCTTTCATACATCGACGAGCTTATGGATCACTTTGCATCACATCCAGCAATTTTGACCAAGCTCTTCAAGCCACAGAACTCTGATTCAAGAGGCGTAGAGGTAACCATAATCTATGGCGCAAGGGAACGCAAGCTCACCTTCTTTATCAGGGAACTCAAAGAGCAATTCATTGATGATCTCAGAAGCGAATAGCGCTTTGAAAATTTAGTATTGTATATACTATAATAATTTGCTAAAATATTGGGGCGGTCTAATCGGACCACCCCAATATTATTTTAGGAGTTGTAAAAAATGGAAGAAAAGAAAGGCTTTATCGCAGAATTTAAAGAATTTTTAGCACAGGGTAACGCTATGGACCTCGCAGTAGGCGTTGTTATCGGCGGTGCTTTCACAGCTATCGTTAATGCTCTTATCGAAGCTATTATCAACCCACTTATCGCAATCGTTGCTGGCCAGGCTGATTTCTCAGCAGTTAAAATTGGTATGTTCCCAATCGGCGTACTTATCGCAGCAGTAATCAACTTCATTCTTATCGCTTTTGTAGTATTCCTTCTTGTTAAGGCTGTTAACACAGTTAAGGAAAAGGCAAAGAAGAAAGAGGAAGCACCAGCAGAGGAAGCTGAAGAAGAGCCAGCTGCTCCATCACAGGAAGAACTCCTTGCTGAAATCCGTGACCTTTTGAAGGAAAGTAAGAAGAAATAAATTAAGGAAGATATCTAATGAGAACTCTCTATTTTGACTGTGGCAGTGGTGCCGCAGGAGATATGATATCCGCTTCCCTCTTTGAACTCATCGAGGACAAAGAGGGTTTTCTTAACGGAATTAACAGTGCTGGCATCCCTCATGTCGAAGTCTCTGTCGAGCCATCGACTAAGCAAGGCATCACTGGCACACATTTTAGGGTATCAATTAATGGCGAGGAAGAGGAAGCATCCCCTGCGGTCTCAGATGACACAGAGCTTTCAAACATTCATCACCATCATGGTCATCACGACCACCATCATCACACACTTGATGATATTACAGACTTAATAGACTCACTTGATATACCAGACAAGGTTCGTGAGGACGCAATAAGCGTGTACAAGCTTATTGCTGAGGCCGAGGGCCAAGTACATGGCGCTACGCCAAGTGAGGTCCACTTCCATGAAGTGGGTTCACTTGATGCAGTTGCAGACATAGTATCTGCCTCATGGCTCATCAACATCTTAAACCCGCAGCTTATAATTGCATCCCCAATGAACACCGGTTCTGGCAAAGTGAAGTGTGCGCATGGCATATTGCCTGTACCAGCCCCAGCAACCGCCCTTTTACTCCGTGACATACCAATCTATAGCACGGACGTCAAAGGCGAGCTGTGCACGCCTACAGGCGCTGCGCTCATCAAACACTTTGCACGCCAGTTCGGCCCTCTCCCATCAATCACGATGGAGAGCATCGGTTACGGCATGGGTGCCAAGGACTTTGAGACGCCGAACTGCCTTCGCGCAATACTCGGCGAGACCGATGATGTAATCGTCGAGGAGCCTGTATTTGCCCGTCATCCAGTTAATCAGAGTGAGGAACAAAAGAAGATCCTTATCAACCGTATTTCACGTGTCATAGGCCACCTTGAGAGCATCAAGAGGATGATTGAGGACAACCGTGACACTGACGAGGTGTTAATTCAACTCTCAGCGGTTGAGTCCTCTATCAATTCTGTTAGACGTGTAATTATCAAGTCACACTTCAAACATGCTATCAACAATGCAATTGAGAGTGACGGCGACCCACACGCAACAGAAAACGTATACGGACTCGTCGATAAATTCCTTAAGAAATAAAATTAACCCCCTAGATGGTTTCATCTAGGGGGTTTGTTTTGTCCTAAATTAGAACTTCTTTCTCATTGCACCTGTTGGACAAGCGTCAACGCACTTACCACATGTTGCACAATAAGCTGCTGCTTCTGCTTTCGGGAACATTGGGTTGATAGTTGTGTTGAATCCACGGTTATAGAGACCGATGAATGTCTGCTTTGCAACTTCTTCGCAAGTTCTGTAGCAGAGACCGCAAAGTACGCACTTGTTAGGGTTGTGTTCAATAACATCAGCGATTTCAATGAAATCTCTCTTATGAACTTCGCCTGGGAACTTAGATGGCTCTACATCGAACCAGTTAGCGTACTTAATGAGACGGCAGTCATAGTAATCATGGCAACCGCACTCAAGGCAACGAGATGCCTCTTTACGAGCAACCTCATCTGAGAAGCCATAGTAGATAGGCTTGAAGTTGTTCTTTCTCTCCTCTGGAGAAAGGCCTGGCATTTCTGCTCTATCCTGCTTTTCTCTGTCCTCGAAGTCAGCTTCAGTCTTTTCATCCTGAACATAGTAAGGAGCCTTATAGCGAACCTCATCACCCTCAAGGTAGTTGTTGATGCAGAATGCAGCCTTTGATGCTTCGCCGATAGCAGCGATAGCAATGCCAGCACCCTTGTTTGTAACGTCACCAGCAGCAAATACGTTATCGATATTTGTGCGGAATGTCATCTCGTCAGCAACGATTGTACCCTTCTTAGTAAGTTCAACACCGTTTACGCCTTCGCAGTTTGCAACCTGACCGATGGCCATAATTACGTTGTCAAGCTTGATGTCTTCTGTCTTACCCTCAATAGGTACTGGAGAACGACGGCCAGAAGCGTCTGGCTCACCGAGTTCCATAATCTGGAGCTTCATGTTAAGAGCGTCGCCGTCTTTAGTAATCTCGATAGGATTTGTAAGGAACTTAAAGATTACGCCCTCTTCCTCTGCCTCTTCGATTTCGATGTCAGCAGCAGGCATTTCGTTTCTTGTACGACGATAGATTACATAAACCTCTTCTGCGCCAAGACGTACAGCTGTACGGCATGCGTCCATAGCAGTGTTACCACCGCCACAAACTGCAACTCTCTTGCCGATTGTTGGTGTCTCACCAAGGCCAAGCTTGCCAAGGAAGTCGATACCACCAACAACGCCTGGGAGATCCTCACCAGCAACGCGCATTGGAACTGATGTCCAAGCACCGATTGCAAGTAAAACTGCATCGTATGTCTTAGTAATCTCGTCGAACTGGATATCACGACCAAGTTTAACGTTGTTCTTCATTACAACGCCAGCCTCTTCGATGATAGCGATTTCCTGATCAAGAACAGCCTTTGGAAGTCTGTACTCAGGAATACCATAGCGGAGCATACCGCCCATCTTTGGCTGCTGGTCAAAGATTGTTACAGCGTGACCATACTCACGGAGTTTGAATGCTGCTGTAAGACCAGCAGGACCACCACCGATGATAGCAACTTTCTTGCCTGTGTCAGCGCCTGTAGCGATTTTATACTTGTTATCTGATGCAAGTACCTTATCAGCAGCAAAAGCCTTGAGGAAAGCAATAGAGATTGGCTCCTCAACGAGCTGACGGCGGCAAGCGTCCTCACATGGATGAGGGCAAACACGGCCGATAGATGCTGGAAGTGGGAATGCATCGTAAACTGTTGATACAGCCTCAAAGTACTTACCGTCTTTGATTTCGTTTACGTACTTCTGGCAGTCTGTACCAGCTGGGCAGTTGAGCTTACATGGGCCACGGCAGTCGCCTGTGTGGTCAGAAAGAAGAAGTTCAAATGCTGTCTTGCGAGCGCGGATAACGCGATCTGTGTCTGTGTGAACTACGTAGCCTTCCATTGGCTTTGCTGAGCATGAGCGAAGGAGCTTTGGAACGCCCTCAACCTCTACTACGCAAACGCCGCAGGCACCGTAGAGTGCTGTATTTTCTGCAAAACAAAGAGTAGGGATTTCAACGCCAGCTCTAGTTGCAGATGAAAGTATAGTTTCGCCGTCATTGGCAATAACTTCTACACCATCAATTGTGTACTTAATTGACATGAACAATCCCTCCCTTACTTAACAATGATAGCATCCTGACGGCAAACTGTCTTACAGTTACCGCACTTAATGCACTTGTCTGCATCAATTACAAATGGTGACTTAACCTCACCAGAGATAGCGTCAGCTGGGCACTTCTTAGCACAAGCGCTACAACCGATACACTTATCCTGATCGATTGAGTATGTGATGAGATTTCTGCACTCGCCTGCTGGGCAGCGCTTCTCAGTGATATGAGCTTCCATCTCGTCACGGAAGTAACGAACAGTTGTGAGAACTGGGTTTGGAGCTGTCTGGCCAAGACCGCAAAGAGCGCCGTCCTTAACCGCCATGCAGAGTTCCTCAAGTTTCTCAATGTCGCCCTCTTGGCCTTCGCCTTCTACGATGCGGCCAAGGATTTCAAGCATACGCTTTGTACCGATACGGCAGTGTACGCACTTACCACAGCTCTCTTTTGCTGTGAAGTCAAGGAAGAACTTAGCCATACCTACCATACAAGTTGTCTCGTCCATAACAACCATACCGCCTGAGCCCATGATAGCGCCTGTTGCGCCAAGAGCCTTGTAGTCGATGATTGTGTCAAGAAGAGCTGCTGGGATACATCCGCCTGATGGACCACCAAGCTGTACAGCCTTGAATTCCTTATCGTTGCGGATACCGCCGCCGATGTCATAGATAACCTCACGAAGAGTCTTACCCATAGGAATCTCTACAAGACCACCGCGCTTGATTTTACCTGTAAGAGCAAATACCTTAGTACCCTTAGAATCAGGTGTACCCATTGCTGCAAATGCGTCACCGCCATTTGCAATAATCCAAGCAACGTTAGCATATGTCTCAACGTTGTTGATGTTAGAAGGCTTGAACCAGAAACCAGACTGTGCTGGGAATGGTGGCTTAAGACGTGGCATACCACGCTTACCTTCAAGTGACTCTATCAAAGCTGTCTCCTCGCCGCATACGAATGCGCCGGCACCAGCCTTAATTCTCATCTTACATGAGAAGTTAGAACCTAAGATGTTGTCGCCAAGGAATCCACGAGCTGTTGCGTCCTTGATAGCGTTCTCTAAACGAACGATAGCAAGAGGATACTCAGCACGTACATATACGATAGCTTCCTTTGCACCGATTGCATAAGCACCGATAAGCATACCTTCGATAAGGTTATGTGGGTCGCCCTCGATTACAGAACGGTCCATGAAT
>JAUNQL010000089.1 GCA_030536195.1 Clostridia bacterium
TAAACTTGTTTCTAAGGCTCATACGGAGCACTTTTATCACAGACCAATTACACTCAAATCTGATCTCATTGAGCACCGTGAAGGCCTCCTTATAGGTTCTGCCTGTGAGGCAGGTGAGCTCTATCGTGCAATAGAGGACGGCGAGCCAGAGGAGAGGATTTTGGAACTCGTTGACTTCTATGACTATATGGAAATTCAGCCTCTTGGTAACAACGAGTTTAAACTTCGTCCGACTTACGAAAAGGACAAGACAACAAAGCAAGAGGTACAGTTGCCTCCAAGATATGGCTCAATGCGTGAACTTGAGGATGTCAACAGACGCATCTTGGCCCTTGCAATTGATGCGGGCAAGATGTGCGTTGCAACCGGCGACGTTCACTTCCTTGAACCAGAGGATGCCAAGTACCGTACCATCCTTATGGCTGGTCAGGGCTATCGCGATGCCGAAATGCAAGCACCTCTTTATTTCAAAACAACAGACGAGATGCTTGCTGACTTTACTTACCTTGGCGAGGATATGGCACGCAGGGTAGTTATTGAAAATCCTAACAAGATTGCCGATATGGTAGAGGCTATCCGTCCAGTGCCAGCTGGCAACTTCCCACCATCTATCGATGGTGCAGAGCAAGAGCTTCAGGACCTCTGTTGGGACAAGGCACGCGAACTCTATGGTGATCCAGTTCCAGAGTATGTTGCAGAGCGTCTCTCAAAGGAACTTGATTCTATTATCAAAAATGGTTTCGCAGTACTCTATATGATTGCGCAGAAACTTGTATATAACTCAGAGGAGCACGGCTATCATGTTGGCTCCCGTGGATCCGTTGGTTCATCATTTGTTGCGAACGCATCTGGTATTTCAGAGGTTAATCCACTAGCTCCTCACTACAGATGCCCTAACAAGGACTGTAAGCACACAGAGTTCTTCTTAAATGGTGAGGTTGGTTCTGGTTATGACCTCCCACCAAAGGACTGCCCAGAATGCGGCACGCCTATGGTACGAGACGGTCACGATATCCCATTTGAAACCTTCCTAGGTTTCAAGGGCGACAAGTCGCCAGATATCGATCTCAACTTCTCGGGTGAGTACCAAGCAAGGGCGCACCGCTACACAATCGAACTCTTTGGTGATGACCACGTGTTCAAAGCTGGCACAGTTGCTACTGTTGCTGACAAGACTGCTTTTGGCTATGCTCGAAAGTACCTTGAGGAGAAGGGCATCATTGCCAACTCCGCAGAGGTACAGCGCCTAACTGACGGTTGTACCGGCGTTAAGCGTACAACAGGCCAGCACCCAGGCGGCATGGTAGTTGTTCCAAATGATTATGACGTCTATGACTTCACAGCAGTACAGTACCCAGCCGACGACGCTGATAAGGGAATGATGACAACACACTTCGACTTCCATTTCCTTCACGATACAATTTTGAAACTTGATAACCTCGGACACGATGTTCCGACAATGTACAAGTACCTTGAGGATATGACTGGCATTCCAGTTATGAGTGTCGATATCTGTGATCCTAAGCTATATGAACTTTTTACGAGTACAGAACCTCTTGGTATAAAGCCAGAGGATATCGACAACTGTGAGACGGGTACGCTCTCAATTCCAGAGATGGGTACAGGCTTTGTTCGAGGTATGCTTATGGAGTGTAAGCCAAAGAACTTCTCTGACCTTCTCCAGATTTCTGGTCTGTCCCACGGTACCGATGTATGGCTTGGCAATGCGCAGGAGCTTATTCACAATGGCACCTGCACAATTTCAGAGGTTATCGGTACACGTGACAACATAATGGTTGCACTTATGCATTACGGTCTTGAACCGGATATGGCATTCAAGATTATGGAAATTGTTCGTAAGGGTAAAGCGACCAAACTTTTGACAGAGGACCATGTAAAAGCAATGAAGGAGAATAATGTTCCGGACTGGTACATTGACTCCTGCTACAAGATTAAGTACATGTTCCCAAAGGCTCATGCCGCAGCATATGTATCAGCTGCACTTCGCCTTGCTTGGTACAAGCTTTATAAACCGATTGAGTACTATGCGACATTCCTTACAGTTCGAGGCGAGGACATTGATGCAAGTTCAATTTTGGCAAAGCCAGAGGAACTCTGTGCTAAAATTGCTGCTATTAGTGCAAAGCCTAATATGAACAAGAAAGACGAAAATGAAATCATGTGTCTTCAAGTTGTGCTTGAAATGAAAGCACGAGGTGTAGAGTTCTTGCCGGTTGACCTCTATAAATCTAAGGCAACTGTTTACACAATAGAGGACAACAAGATTCGTCTCGCATTTACATCAATTAAGGGTCTTGGTGCATCCGCTGCGACCTCTCTTGAGAAAGCAAAGGATGACGGAGAGGGAGCATACCTCTCTATTGATGACCTTCAAAGACGTTCGGGAATCTCATCTGCTGTTGTGACCTCACTCAAGGAAATGGGCTCCCTCGAGGGTATCCCAGAGAGTAGCCAGATGAGTTTGTTTGGTTAATATAAGGAGGAATAATTATGATAGGACTTGGAAAATGGCAACTTGATATCTCTGTCCCAATGCTTAAGGTTCAACCAATTTTGACCATTGCAGACAACAATGGTAAATATGAATTTACAGTTGACGCAAGCGGTTTTGGCGTTACGCCAGCAATCAATCTTGTCAATACTGTAGAAGAGGGCAACACTTTGAAAGTACGTGCGCAGGTACCTATGCTTAACCTTGGTGACATTGAGGGTAAGATTACTTTTGAGGGCGTGCATTGTACTGGTGAAGTCAATGTCCCAATGCTTGGTAAAATCACCGTCAAAGGTGTGAGAGTAGGTTAAAATGAGCGCTATAAACACTTTTAACGCTTTTCTTGAAGAGAACTATCCAAGACTTGATTCCAAGATAGATTTCTTTAACAAGACAATGCTTCAAGAGGCGCCAGAAGGATTTACAAGGTCAATGTCTTATTTCACCCATATCAACTCTGGTGGCAAGATGCTTCGTGGCGTCCTTGCCAACATGGGTTATTACATTATGGGTGGAGAAGGTGACATAGATTATTCGGATGACCTTGCAATGTCACTTGAAATCTTTCAGTCTTCTATCCTGATTCATGATGACCTTCTTGATCACGGCAACACACGCCGCGGCAAGGAGACAACTCATGTAAGGATATTCAATGAGTTTAATATCACTAACGCCAAGGTGCTTGAGGACAGCCCAGATGTCATGAAGGACCTTGTAAATGGTGTGTCCGTAGCACTTGGCTATGTGGGCCTCTATGAGGCATATAACAAGCTCCTCTCGGCTTACTCTGACAATCCAAATATCTATCGCCTCTTAAAAGAATATAACCATATGGTTATCAAGACAGTTGAGGGTGGAATAATGGATGTTGTAATTCCATTCTCTGAGAGATATAAGGATCAAATTCCAGTACAGAGTCCAATCAATGCCGACCCATTTGTGGTGATTGAGAACCTTGCAACACTCAAGACTGCTTACTACACAACTATGGGTCCAATCGTGCTTGGTATGATCCTCGCCGGTGCGACAGAGGAGCAGACACAGGCTGTGTCTGATGTCATGCTCGACACTGGTCTCGCATTCCAAATTCAGGATGACCTCCTCGGCATCTACGCCGACCAGGATGTCCTTGGCAAGGATGTTGGCGCGGATGTCTCCGAGTACAAGCAGACCTTCCTCTATGCCTATGTCAAGGCAAATGATGAGGACGCTTTGAATGAACTTAACAAGTTCTACGGTGATAATAAAATTGACGCCAGTGGCGTCAAAGCGGTTCAGGATATTTTCAATAGGACCGGTGCTTACCAATTTGCTCACGATAAGATGGAGTTCCATTACAGCAGGGCAAAGGAAAGACTCTCAAAAATTGACTTCCTCGATGATGAGGGTAAAGAGTTAATTTTGGGCTTTATTGAATATCTTGAGCAACGCAAAAAATAATTCTTGTATGGTCACTATATTAAGAGTATAATAATTCCAAATTGTCTACGGCGCGTATGCGCTATCGGAGGGTATTGTTATGCTTGGCAAATTTGTCAGGGTTCGAGTAACAATCCCAATTAATTCAGTAGATGATAATGGACTTATTTACAAACTGAATTATGGTGAGATTGATCTCGTGACCTCAAGCGGACGTAAAACGCTCAAGGCGTTTGTCCTTGGCATTAATCATCCCGTTGCCATCTTTGATGGTAGAGTTAATGCGACCTGTGAAAAGAACGGTGAAACCTATTATCTCGTTGCTCCAAAGAGCAAGAGATTTATTATCCACGACATTAATGCGGCGCTCGAATTTTTCGAGCCAGACAGCATTACATGTCTTTACGAGCGCTCCTGTGGCGCTATCGTTTATCGCAAGATAAATGATGAATACAGGTACCTTGTTATCAAAAATAAACGCAGCGCCCACTGGAGCTTCCCAAAAGGACATGTGGAGCTCGGCGAGACCGATGAGGACACCGCGCGCCGCGAGGTACTGGAGGAGACTGGCCTTCATATCAATATCATTGATGGATTTATGGCCACATCCGAGTACTTGATTCAGGGCAGGGTTGAGAAAACAGTAAACATCTATGTTGCAGGCACTACTGATACAAACACCAAAATTCAGGAGTCCGAAATAGAGGATTACTCTTGGCTCAATTACGACTCGGTTTTGAAGCGTCTTAAGTTTGATAATGACAAGAAAATATTATCGGATGCTCGCGACTTCCTTATTTCAAAGGGACTCGTTGAGTAAGAGGAGTAGTTATGGCAGAATCACTTGCTAGCAACTTAGTCGAATTTTTTGGTACCGATGGTGGTACATTTGTAAATTATCTAATAGTTTTCTTTATTTCAATGCTTCCTATCTTGGAACTTCGTGGAGGTCTCGTTGCAGCATTTCTCCTTCACTTGCCACTTATCCCGGCAATGATAGTTTGCTACATAGGTAACATGCTTCCAATCCCATTCCTTTTGATGTTCGTTAAGAAGGTCCTTCATTGGCTTGGCAAATTCAAGCTTTTCAAGCCGTTCATCAACTGGCTCGAAAATCGTGGCCAGCAGAAGGCCAAGGAGATGAAGGAGAAAGAGGAAAAATGGGAAGAGTGGGGACTCATGGCATTCGTTGCAATCCCACTTCCAGGTACAGGTGGTTGGACAGGTTCACTTGTTGCAGCATTCCTCAACTTGGATAAC
>JAUNQL010000004.1:0-4264 GCA_030536195.1 Clostridia bacterium
TCTGCGCTGGCTTTTTAGCCTCTGGAGCAGCTTCGCTCACTTCCGTTTTCGGAGCTTGCTTTTTTGGGGCGTCTTTTACTGACTCAGCAGGAACCTCAATGTCAAAAAGGAAAATGTTGTTATTGTCTGTTGGTGTTAAATCCACTTTCTTCTTTGGCGTTTGACTTTTCTTGGTATCTGCCATCTGTCATCCCTCCTCTTTCTTGTGTCTAAGGTAAGAGAGTGCAAGTGCGATTGCATTTAATGTTGCTAGTTCACGGTTGTACTCTCGTCTATTTGAAGTTTGAGTATCTAAATCTACGTAATATGTTTCATTGCCGTCAGACAGAGCAATGTATATCTCACCCTCCGGTTTATCACCATCCGGGCCAGGACCGGCAACGCCGGTTACTCCTATGCCGATGTCGGCTTGTCCGAGCTTTAAAACGCCCTCTGCCATCATCCTCGCTGTCTCGCGATTGACTGGGCCCTCTCGCTCTAAAAACGCTGCATCAACGCCAAGCACATTCGCCTTGACCTCATTGGCGTATGAGACCACGCCACAGTGAAATACGTTCGATGCGCCTGATACATCTGTGATACTTTTTGCAAGCATGCCACCTGTGCACGACTCGGCGAGTGCCAACTGCTTTTTTGAAAGCATGAGTTCATCAACAAGTGACGTTGCATACCTCGGTATCATTTCAGCTGGATTGTTGATTAAAATCGCATCCAGGACAATCACCTCTTAAACTTCTAGAGATTTATCAATTACTACAATTTTGACTCCGTCAACGGCACGCTTTATGAGGTTATCCATATCGAGTGCCTTCTCTGCCTCCTCGACATCCTCAAGTGTTGGTCGAAGACGTGGGTGTTTTGGAGTAAAGACTGTACAACAGTCCTCGTACGGTTGAATTGATATATTGAAAGTATCAATCTTTCTTGATATCTCTACAATTTCGTTCTTGTCCATGCCGATTAGCGGACGGAAAACTGGCATAGTCGCAACCGCATCGGTGCAGCCGAGTGCGAGTAGCGTTTGGCTCGCAACCTGCGCGAGGCTCTCGCCAGTGATAATCGCGCCGCATCCCTGGCGCTTTGCAAGTTCAATTGCAATGCGCATCATCATGCGTCGCATGATTATAGTAAAGAGGTCCTCAGGACAGTCGTCCTTGATGTGCTCTTGTATCTCGGTAAATGGTACCACGAGCAAATTGATTGTGCCGCTGTACTTGGAAACCTTGCCAAGCAGTTCATGTACCTTTTGCTCGGCACGCTGGCTCGTATACGGAGGAGATGCAAAGTGAATCGCATCAAGTACGAGTCCGCGCTTGGCCATTGTCCAAGCGGCAACTGGACTGTCGATGCCTCCAGAAATCATTACGGCTGCGCGGCCAGATGTGCCGACTGGCATACCGCCAGCGCCCTTGATCTGGTTGCCGTGAATGAATGTGTACTTTTCCCTGACCTCAACGTTTACAACAAGGTCTGGGTTGTGTACGTCCACCTTAAGGTGTGGGAAGTGTGAAAGAATCTCGCCACCAAGTTCGCGGCAAATCTCTGGTGAGTTTAATGGGAACTTCTTATCAGAACGTCGCGCTTCAACTTTAAAAGTCTTGCACTCCCTGTAAGTGTCAGCAAGGTAATCCACAACAACCTGTCTCATGACATCCATGTCCTTTTCACATGCTGCTGCACGTGAGAAGCCTGCGATACCAAAGACACGTTTGATTGCCTCAACAGCCGCATCCATATCTGGATTCTCTGTCACAGGCTCAATCATTATTGTTGACTGTGACTTAGTGATGTCAGCCCTAAGTATTGGAGACAACCTGCGCTTGATATTCTTAACAAGGGCATCCTCAAACGTTGAGCGATTGAGACCCTTGAGCGCTATCTCACCATTTTTGATTAAAATAAATTCTTTCATCAGTTTACTTTCCTAAGTGATTTATTGGCACGCTTTAAGCAGTCGGCGAGGTATGTTACCTCCTCCGCTGTGTTAAAGCGGGAAAAGCTAATTCGGATTGCTGAGTCTATCACCTTGGTATCAAGACCCATGCTAGTTAAGACATAACTGCGGTGTCCCTTGGAACACGCAGAACCAGTTGAGACATATACACCACACTCGGAGAGGAAGTTGCGAAGCACCTCCGATGGAACACCGAGAAGTGAGATGTTGAGTATGTATGGAAACTCATCTGGTGAATTTACAACCAAGTTTTCCTCAGTTGACAATTGATCAATAAGTGACGCCTTGAGTGTTGCAACCTGTGCTGCACTTACATCAATGTCACCAAGCTCAGACACAGCTGCACCAAGGCCTACAATTCCTGGCATGCCATGCGTGCCAGAACGCACACCGTTTTCCTGACCACCACCTAGGATGTATGGGGTCAGGCGTGTGCCCTTTTTCATATACAAGGCACCCTGACCCTTAGGCCCGTGCACCTTGTGCGCGCTGATGCTGAGAAGGTCGATGCCAAGGCTTGCAGGCTTAATTGGCAACTTGCCAAAAGCCTGGACAGCATCGACATGCAAAAGCGCAGGTGCACCAGAGCGCTTGATAGCGCTCGCGGCTGCCTTGATAGGTTGGATACTACCAACCTCGTTATTTACATACATGATGCTGACGAGAATTGTATGCTCGTCAATGGCATCGTTTAAATCAACTTCACTGATGTGACCACTCGCGTCCACCGGGAGCTTGATAACCTCAAAGCCCTCCTCGGACAAGCGGTCCATACACTCGAGCACTGATGGGTGCTCGACACAGGTGGTAACTACCCTGTTACCACGACGTCGCAATGCATGAGCGGCGCCCATGATGCTGATGTTGTTGCTCTCGGTTCCGCCGGATGTGAAGTACAGTTCCGTCGGGTCACACGAGAGCGCCTTTGCAAGCGCTTCGCGCGCCGCTTGCAGTTTGTCGCTTGCGGCGTCACCAACGCGATGAAGAGAGGAAGGGTTGCCATAACAGTCAGTCAGTACCTCAACCATTGCGTCAACTACATTGCGCGTTGGCTGTGTCGTAGCACTGTTGTCAAAATAGCACTCCACGGTTTCCCCTCCTAAACTTTAAAAGAATAATGATTTGCCCAAAATACCTGTGAATGCAAGGCACAAAATAGCGATGTACATAAAGAGTGCTGGTGTGCCCTTAAAGCTCATTGGAATTTCAGTGTTGTCCTCAAGACGTCTCATACCAAGGTGGATGAAAACTGTTGCAATGAGGAACGCAACTCCTGCGCCAAGACCCTGCGCAATTGCCTCATAAACTGTGTAAGTTGCTTTCTCTGTAATGAATGGAATAGCAAGTACAATTGTGTTGAATGATGCAACTGCTGTCTGACGAAGGAATTTCTCCTGCTCTAAATCGGACCAGTCAGATGATTTCAAAAGGACTTTCAAAATAGCGACTGAAACGAAATAGACAAGTGTAAGTACTGCTGCATAAACTGCAAGAGATACTATCTCATTGCTGTTTTTAAATGCAGGTATGAAAAGTACAACTCGACAGATAAGACTAGTTACTGTTGAGAAGTAAGCAATCATAAGTGAGAAAAGCATAATCTGCTTTGGTCTCGCTGCTGAACGAATTGCTTCACTCGCGCCATAACCTCCGGTAAGAACAAGGTTCTGGGTCAAAGAAACATAGAAAAAGGCTGCCAAAAATGCTGCAATAAATTTCATTATTCTTCACCCTCCTTTTCTTCCTTCGCTTTCTTAGCCTGTCCACGCTTGCTCTTCTGACGCTGAACGCGCTGTTCCTTGTTAGCAGCGACTGCTGCTGCAAAGCGCTCAGCCTCCTCACGAGACTTGCTCTCCTTGGACAGGTCGAGTGTTACGAATTCAAATCGGGATGTCTTGTCACTTACAGGCTTCGACTCCTCTGCTCTTGCAACTATCTCTGCCTGCTCCTCATTCTCGAGTGGTGCAAGCTCAGCTTGTACCGTTGTCTCGACTGGAGGGAGAGATGCTGAGCGAAGTTCCTCAGCCTCCTCAAGTGTCATTACCTCAAGCTTCTGCTTAGGCGCTTCCTCTTGCTTTGGTGCGCGCTGCTTCTTTGAAGGCTTAGTACGCTTCTTCTTTGGTGCTCTTGGCACAGCGCCAGAGCCATCAGCGTACTTCGCACCCTTAAGCTGAAGCTTCGCCTTGCGGCTGCCCTTGATGTTAGTTCTAGAATTCTCTATCAAATCATCAGCAAACTCTGGATCAATATCTCTGAAGTAAACTCGAAGAAGTGCTGCAAGATATGCGATGATGATAAATCCGCCAGCAG
>JAUNQL010000004.1:4274-19563 GCA_030536195.1 Clostridia bacterium
ATTTAAGAATTTGATTTCCTTACCCCAGATTGTACCTGCACCAACGATCTCACGAACAAGACCAACAACAATCAATACTGCTGAATATCCAATACCAGCGCAGATAGATGTCATAAGGGACTTGCCGATGCTTGCGTCAACTGCCTCTCTCTCACAGTTTCTAACTACGAGAGGGTTTACTGCAAGCAACGGGAAGTAAATACCAAGTGCAAGCATAGTCTCTGGACTAAACTTATCAACAAGGTACATTGCTGGGATTACAACAATCATGCCAACTAGTGTGTAAAGTCCAAGACGAACCCACTGCGGCAAATGCTTCAAAAGAAGTGATGTCAAAAGCTGCGCTACTATCAATGTGATAATTGTGATAGCAGACATAATAAGTGCTGCCTTAAGTGATGTGCAGATTGCAACTACTGGACAAAGTCCGATTGTTCCAACAAGCACAGGGTTCTTAAGTAAAACCTCTTGGAAGAGATAATTCTTGTTATTCATCAAGATTACCTCCTTCCTCAGAAGGAATATTGCCACTTTCGATATTGCTCTTAATCTCTGCGAGCATATCCTCAACCGACATATTCAAAACATCGCTTGCAGGAGCTGGATCCTCAGCATGAGCTTCTGGCTCAACTGCAACTGTCTCAGCAACCAAATCAGCGAATGTTGTTGTATTTTCAGTAGGCTCTGCTACAGGAGCAGGTTCTGCAACTGGTGCTTCCTCAACAACAGGGGCTGGTTCTTCTACAGTAGGAGCAGATTCCTCAGTTTGAACTGGCTCTTCTATTACAGCTGGTTCTTCAACTGGTGTTGAATCAACAGGTGCCTCTTCAACAATAGTTTCCTCAATAACTGGCTGTGGTTCCTCTACGGTTGTAGGCTCTGTTTCGGTCTCAGTCTCTTCTATAAGCTCCGGACCTTCTGCTGGCACTGGTGCCTTACTGCGACGTGGGCGACGCTCTTTCTCTGGAAGTTTGCCCTTGTTCTTGATGAGGGCTGTGAGTGTCTCACCAAGGCCATCGAATACACCACAGATTGCGTTCATAATGAGGACAGCAAAGATAACGCAGTCCTCATACGCGCCAACATGGCGAAGTACCATGGTGAGTATGCCGCCGCATACACCATAGAGGACCTTGCCCAGGTTGGTGCTTGGATTGGTCGCTGGGTCAGACATGAAGAATACTGCGCAGTAGAAAAGGAGTCCTGCGCCGAGTTCCATGAGTACTGAATAGAGACGACCAGTCAATACACGTGGGAAGAGGAATGCAATTATTGCACATGTCAAAATAAAGCTAAGTGTTGTGATGGCACCGCTCTGTTTTCTGATAACAAGGTAGAAGAATGTGCCTATCATCAACACAAGACATGATGCACCCATAGGTCCAGGAATCCTGCCAACAAATACATCAAGTACATTGAGTATGTTGGTACCGATTGACCTTGACTGCGCGAGCATCTGTGCAAGAGATGTACCCTCAACAAAATTTGCACCGTTTATAGATGCTGTAAGCTTGCCAACTGCAAGACTTGGATACTTGAACACGATAGTTGGATAACTGAGTGTTACGAATCCAATGCCGACAGCCGCTGGCACAAATGGTGCGGTTGTTGTGTCGCCAAATGGCAATTTGGCAACAGCAATCGCAAATATTGCGCCCGCTGGTGCAAGCCAGAATGGTGCAGAGGACGGAAGTGCCAAAGCTACAGCAGCACCTGTAAAGATGGCGGAGAGGTCCGCAATCTTGGTTGGGTTCTGCTTCATAAATGCGATGTAGCCTATCGCCTCTGTCGCTACTGCAGCGATGATTGACAGCACTATGCTCCAAAGCGCACGTATACCATACGTGTAAACTGCAACTACTGCTGCAGCCGCGAGCATGATCAACATGTCAATCATGTAAGAGCGAACTTTGTTCATACTACTGCTTTCTCCTTAAGTTCCGTGATCATTGCCGCTGCATCCGGTGCCTTGAAAATAGCACTGCCTGAAACGAATACATTGGCTCCTGCCTTGGCGGCCGTTGCGATTGTGTCGCTACTGATGCCACCATCTACTTCAATGTGCATATCGTGAAGGCCACGCTTGTCGCACTCCTCACGAATTGCCTTTACCTTTGGCATCATGTCCTCCATAAAGGACTGGCCGCCAAAGCCTGGTTCAACTGTCATAACGAGAACCATATCTAAAAGTTCAAGGTAAGGGAAGATTGCCTCAGCCGGTGTGCCCGGTTTAACACTGATTGATGGTTTGCAACCAAGCTCCCTAATCTTGTTGATTGTCTCAAGTGGATCGCTGTCGGACTCAACGTGGAAGGTGATGTAGTCAGCACCAGCCTTAGCAAAGTCCTCAACATACTTAAGTGGGTCCGTAATCATGAGATGTACGTCCGCTACGCTATTCATATCCTTTTTGAGGCTTTTAAGCACAGGTGCGCCGATTGTGATGTTAGGCACGAAGTGGCCGTCCATTACATCGATGTGCATCCACTGTGCACCGCCCTCTTCCATCCTTTTGACCTCGGCGCCCATCTTGGCAAAGTCGCAGGAGAGAAGTGATGGAGATATAATAATCATAAATAAATTACTCCTATAATATAAATATAACTAAGACAGTATAACACAACGCGCGCGAAAAATAAACAATATCGGTAAAATTATTAATGAAAGCATCAAAAAAGCCCCTCGCTTGAGGGGCTTTTGTTAACTGTTATTCTGCTGTTTCTACCTCAACTGTTTCTGTCTCTTGAGGTATTTCCTCTGGCTTTTCTTCCTCCTTTGGAGGTCTTGTCAGATGGATGATGCCCTCCTTGTTAAGAGCTACTACACAGTAGAGAATGAGTATGAATACAAACATTCCAAGAACGCCGAAGAACTTGAGTCCTACGTACATTATTGAGAGTGTGAGCGCTGCTGGAAGATCCATTGTATCAGAGATGAGCTTTGGCTCGATAATATGACGAATCACAGTGATGATTGCATAGACTACAAGAAGTCCGATAACCATCTCGGTGTTGCCAGAGATAAGGCTGATTGCCATCCATGGCCACATTACTGTACCGATGCCCAAAACAGGCAAGATATCAAGGATTGCCGTGATAAGAGCAATGATAACGAGATAGTTGCCGTTGAAAATACCCATTGCCTTCAAAACTGTAAGGCCAATTGTGAGTTCACAGAAGGTCAAAGTACAGATGATGGCGTATGCCTTAGCAAGGCTACCAACAGACTGTTTCATAACGCGTCTAACAGCATCAAATTTATCGGCATTTTCCTCGCTCAAAAGACGCTTGATTATGTCAATTACATCGTCATATTCAATGGTCATAAATACGCACAAAATAATGCCGATGATAATCGCTACAAGTATTGAAGGTACGTGCTTTGCGGTAGAAATTACGCCTGATACACCGGAGGTAATTCCGCTGGATAATTTGTCAGTAAAGCCAGAGAAATCTATCGACGAAATAGTGATTGTATACTCACCGCTTGCGGCGTCATTTTCCATGGCAATTTTGAGGTTTTTGAGGACCTCTTCCACGCCGTCATTTATGCTCTCTTGAGCAAAGCTTGGGAGGGCGTGAACAACGTTCCAAACCTGACGTTCAATCCAGTCATAATCGGTCACATAAGTTTTGATAAATTCCACGAAACTCATGGCCTCATCAACGACTTTTTCACCGATTATATAAACTACAAAACATATAAGCGCAAGCATTACAAAAACAAGTACTACTGAGATTACAGCTTTTGGAATTTTAAGTTTTCTGTTTAAGAACTTCATTGGGCGCTGCAAAATAAGCGCAACAATGAGAGCGATGAAAATAGGAAGAAGTGGATAGAATGCATAGTTTAAGAAGAGCACCAAAATAAGGGCCAGAACAACTATGTATGCAAAGTCCACTATGAACTTTCTTTTTCTGTCGGTCTGTGTCAAATAAAACACCACCTTTTAAATAATATAGATATTTTACAACACAAAGGATGAATAAACAACAAAAATTGTCCATGAAAAAAATTACATTTTAATAAATTTTACTATTTATATAAAAAAACTATTGTGATATTATAAATACATTCATTTTTAGAAAGGACGTGACCGCATGAACGTAGCAGTAATGGGATACGGTACAGTAGGCTCTGGCGTTGTTGAAATCATCAACAAGCGTGACCTCGGTCTTGATGTCAAATACATCCTCGACCTCCGCGATTTCCCTGGCGACGAAAATGCCTCATAATTTACATAGGACTTCAACGATATTTTGACCGACGATTCCGTTAAAATCGTTGTAGAAACCATGGGCGGTCAGACTCCTGCTTTTGATTTCGTTTCCAAGTGCCTTGCTGCTGGCAAGCACGTTGTTACATCAAACAAGGAGCTCGTGGCCGAAAAGGGACTCGAGCTTATCACCCTTGCAAAAGAAAACAATGTTAACTTTATGTTTGAAGCATCTGTTGGTGGCGGTATTCCAATCATCCGTCCACTTACATTCTGCCTCAAAGCAAACAACATCAGATCAGTTAATGGTATCTTAAACGGTACTACTAACTTTATCTTAACCAAGATGATCCGTGAAAACATGTCATTTGCTGACGCACTTAAAATTGCTCAGGACAATGGCTATGCTGAAAAGGATCCAACAGCTGACGTTGAGGGTCACGACGCTTGTCGCAAGATCTGCATCCTCTCAGCTCTTGCCTTTGGCAACCACGTTTATCCAAAGAACGTACACTGCGAAGGCATCACCAAGATTGCACTTGAGGACGTTGCAACTGTTGCAAAAATCGGTGCATCAATCAAGCTTATCGGCACAGCAGAGGACCGTGGAAACGGCAAACTCTACATCGTTGTCAGCCCAGCTATCGTTATGGCTGACAGCCAGCTTAACGCCGTTTCCGACGTATTTAATGCTGTGCTTGTAAACGGCGACGCTACTGACGAAGTGCTCTTCTTCGGCAAGGGTGCCGGCAAACTCCCAACTGCTTCCGCAGTTGTTGCCGATGCACTTGACTGTATGGAGCACGACGCAACCCGTCGCCCAATATTCTGGGGACCAGAAAAGCCAGAGCTTATCATGGATTACCAGGAGATTCCTAACAGATACTACATCCGTCTTCGTGGCGCATCAAAGGATGCTGTAAACGCAGCATTTGCTGGCGCTGATTTCCTTGAGTCGGATGACGTTGCATTTATCAGCAACGAAATTACTGAAAATGAAGCACGCGCTAAGGTAAGCGCAATTGACGGCGCTGAGCTCTGCTCACTCATCCGCGTTGCTAGATGCTAAGGAGGACCAAATGGCACTTATAGTTCAAAAATTTGGTGGCTCATCTGTCGCTAATGCCGAGTGCGTCAACCGCGTTGCCGGAATTGTCGCTGAGACATATGCTGAGGGCAACGACGTAGTTGTAGTTGTATCCGCTCAGGGCGACACAACAGATGACCTCATAGAAAAGGCAAACGAAATTAATCCAAAGCACTCAAGACGTGAGCATGACATGCTCGTTTCTGCCGGTGAGCAAATCTCCATTGCACTCCTTGCAATGGCACTCGAGAAACTCGGTCTCCCAGTTATCTCACTCCTCGGTTGGCAGGCTGGATTTAGCACCAATTCAAACCATACTTTCGCTCGCATTAAGAAGATTGAAAAAGAGCGCTTGATGTCTGAACTCGATCAGCACAAAATCATCGTAGTTGCCGGCTTCCAGGGCATCAACAAGTATGACGATATTACAACTCTCGGCCGTGGCGGTTCCGACACATCTGCCGTTGCACTTGCTGCCGCACTCCACGCTGACAAATGCCAAATTTTCACTGACGTAACCGGTGTTTACACAGCTGACCCACGCAAGATTCCAGGCGCTGTTAAA
This sequence comes from Clostridia bacterium, assembly GCA_030536195.1. GTDB lineage: Bacteria > Bacillota > Clostridia > Oscillospirales > Acutalibacteraceae > UBA1227. The sequence goes on from JAUNQL010000004.1 coordinate 10,143, forward strand.
CTCGATGAAATCACTTATGACGAGATGCTCGAGCTCGCTTCATGCGGTGCACAGGTACTCAACAACCGTTCAGTTGAAATGGCTAAAAAATATAACGTTAATCTCGAAGTATTGTCCAGCATCCAGCGTGAGCCTGGCACAATAGTTAAGGAGGCAATTAAATTGGAAAAGATGTTAATCCGCGGCGTTGCAAAAGACAACGATGTAGTTCGCGTTTCAGTACTTAGATTACCTGACCAGCCAGGTATCGCTTTCAAGCTCTTCTCAAAGCTTGCAGCAAAGAATGTTAATGTAGATATCATCCTTCAGTCAGCTGGTCGTGACGGCACAAAGGATATCACTTTCACAGTTCCACTTGATGCAGAGGATCAGGCTCGCGAGGCTGCTCTCGCAGCATTCCCAGACCTCACAGAGAACGATTTCATCGTTGATTCAGGTGTTACAAAGGTATCAATCGTTGGTGCCGGCATGGAGACTCACCCAGGTACAGCATCTCAGATGTTCGAGGCACTTTATGATGCCAACATCAACATCCAGATGATCTCAACAAGTGAGATTAAAATCTCTGTTCTTGTTGATGAAAAGGACGCTGACAAAGCAGTTGCAGCTGTTCACGAGTCTTTCTTCCCAGAGGACTAATCACAAAAGAAAAGCTCCCGGTTTTGAAAACCGGGAGCTTATTTTTTACCCTTACATTGACTCTGGTGCGTCAATCTTCATCATATTAAGTGTATTTGCAATAACGCTCTTTACACAGAGGCAAAGGTGAATGCGTGCTTGACGAAGGTCAGCGTCCTCAACGTTTACACGACATGCGTTATAGAACTTATGGAAGAGTGTTGCGAGTTCTAAGAGATATCTTGTAATGCGGGCTGGATCGTAATTCTTAGCCGCTGCGATAATCTCATCTGTGAGGGACGAGAGATGGCGGATAAGTTCACGCTCTTCTGGTGCTGTAAGCAACTTGAGTTGATCAGCTGTAACAGTTTCAACAGCGATACCCTCTGACTCAAGTTTCTTTAAAATGCTGCAAATTCTAGCGTGTGCGTACTGGCAGTAATAAACCGGATTCTGTGAATCCTGCTTTACTGCTAGACCCAAGTCAAAGTCCATCTGAGAACCTGCTTCACGCAAGTTAAAGATGAAACGAACTGCGTCAATTGGAATTTCATCGAGCAAGTCGGTCAGTGTAATTGCCTTACCTGTACGCTTTGACATCTTGATAGCAACGCCGTTATCCATAAGGTTAACGAGTTGCATCAAGAGCACGTCGAGTTTGTCAGCGCCAAGACCGAGCGCCTCTAACACGCCCTTCATACGTGCGACGTGGCCATGGTGGTCAGCGCCCCATACATCGATGTTTTTGGTAAATCCACGCTCAATCTTGTTCTTGTGATAAGCAATGTCAGCTGCGAAATAAGTAGGGTTACCATTTGCACGGATAAGTACATCGTCCTTTAAGTCAAGCTTCTCGATGTCCTTATCTGACTTGCCCTGCTCTCGAAGCATCTTGGTCTGAACCTCAGCATTCTTGTACCAGAGTGCTCCATCCTGCTCGTATGTATAGCCACGAGCAGTAAGCTCGTCAATTACAGCCTTGATAGCACCACTCTCGTGGAGTGTGCTCTCGTGGAACCATGTGTTGTATTCAATTCTATACTTTGCCATCGCAGCCTTCATGTTTGCGATGTTCTTTGGAAGTGCGTACTCAACAAGAGCAGCTCTCCTTGTGCTCTCATCCATATCCAGGTACTTGTCACCATTGATCTCGGCGAACTCAGCTGCAAGGACCTTGATATCCTCACCGTGATAGCTGTCCTCTGGAAGTTCAATTGCGCTCTCACCCTTGAAATGCTGCTGATAGCGGATATCAAGTGAGAGGGCAAATTTATCTATCTGGTTACCTGCATCGTTGATATAGAACTCACGCTCAACATAGTAGCCGGCCCAATCAAGTACTGCTGCGAGGCAGTCGCCGAGCGCACCACCACGGGCGTTGCCCATGTGCATAGGACCAGTTGGATTGGCTGATACGAATTCAACAAGTACATGCTCGCCATTACCATAGTTTGAGCGACCATAGTCCTTGCCACATGCCTCTATATCAAGCAAGATGTCAGCATAGTAGTTGTCGTTTAAGAAGAAATTCATAAATCCTGGGCCAGCAACCTCTACCTTAGAGAAGTATGTACCATCAAGATTTAAATTTGCAATTATCTCCTCAGCAAGAGCACGAGGAGCCATGCCAAACTGCTTTGCATTTACCATAGCGACATTTGCTGAAAAGTCACCATTTGAGCGGTCAGCAGGGACTTTGATTTTAAATTCTTTAAGTCCTGGCTTTGCAGCATTGATTGCTGCAATAAGCTGCTGCCTTGCCTCATTTACTACCTTTGACATGTCTCTTCTCCTCTTCTGCCTAAATCTTTCACTATTACTTCAAGTTCGTTGTCGGAGACCTCTCCGCCACCGATATCAAGCGAATAGGCGAACTTTAAGTTGCCACCATTTTCGCTCATCTTGGAATCTACATCCTTGGCGTATACGCCCATCTGCAATCTGCCATAAGGCGTATCATACGCGCAGTTATGGCGCTTGCCTCGTTCCAAAACGAGGTCCAAGCCGTAACTGCCGCCACGCGACAAGCGCACGGAATTTGGCTCAACGACAAAGATCTTGGTCGTTGTTCCGGCGAAGTCGCCCTCGTGTTCGGTATACCTGATGATGTAGCCATTCTTTGCCACATCAAGGTTACCGAAGAGCTCGGTTGTCGACTCCGAAACCTCGCCTGCTACCGTGTGTTTATCCTTGATTATTATCTTGTACTGCTCATTTAAGTTTTCAGTCAAGTTACTTTCCCCACTTTTCCTCTGCGAGTGTGATAAGTCTGTCACAGAGTTCAGAATATGAGATACCAGATGCCTCAATCATCTTTGGATACATGCTGATGCTTGTGAAGCCTGGAATTGTGTTAATCTCGTTAAATAATACTTTGCCATCTGCCTTGGTTACAAAGAAGTCTACTCTTGAGAAACCGCTGCAGCCGAGGGCCTTGAATGTCTTCTTAGCTTCCTCTGCGATGAGGTCACGAGTCTCCTCTGGAACAAGTGCTGGGATATTCAAAATGCTTGCAGCATTTGAATATTTGGCATCGTAATCATAAAACTCATTTGCTGGTGTAATCTGGCCTACGATGCCAGTAACGAGTACATCGTTACCCAGCACTGCGCACTCACACTCATACCCATCTATGAATTCTTCAAAGAGGATACGTGTGTCGTGCTGCAAAGCAAGGTCAACTGCAGCAACAAGTTCGTCATGGTCATGTGCCTTGGAAATACCAACTGATGAGCCAGCGTTAGCTGGTTTTACAAAAATTGGATAGCCAAGTTTTTCAACTATCTCATCAAGTGTCTTGATGCCAGATTTGTAATCATACTCTGTGATAAAGTCCCACTTTGCCTGTGCAATGCCGTTTTGGTCGGCAACAGTGTTTGTGAGAATCTTGTCCATAGAGATTGCACTGGATGTCATATCACATCCAACGCATGGGATACCAGCAAGCTGGAACAGGCCCTGGATTGTACCGTCCTCACCGTTTTTACCATGAAGGACTGGGAACGCCACATCAATGTGGATGTTCTGATATCCGTCCTCATGCATTACGGTGACGCCGTGCACTTTCTTGTCAGGAGATACCACAGCTGGAACAAGTTTGCCAGCTGTTATCCACTTGTCCTCCGGAAGTGCATCCACAGGGCCGTCATAGAGATACCATTTACCATCCTTGGTGATACCAAGCATGTAGATGTTGTATTTTGTTGGATCAATATTGTAGATGACAGATGCTGCTGAAACTACAGAAACATCGTGCTCACTTGAGCATCCACCAAAAAGTACCAATATGTTTTTCATAGTATCCCTCCGACACAAGATGTTGTCATTAATAAAGTATATATTAACACAGTAACACTATTACTTCAATTAAAAAATAATAATGACAAATCGCATTCTTTATGGTAGAATGTAGCGTATTAATTTGTAAGTAAAGGCGGCATTGAAATGGTTTCAAACAAGGATGCTCTCCAAACTTTAATAAAGTCTATTGACGGCACAATGGCAGCTGCAAAATTTGCACTCACATCAGCCAAGGCGCCTGAGGAACTTGCCGATCCAATCACCTATGAAGGTGAATATGGCGAGGTTGAACTCAAAATCGAGGAAAACGTTTTAAACGTCAACTGCAAGGCTCTTGGAACTGATTGGAAAACCGTAACTCAGACACTTTTCGACCCAAGCGAAGAGGAGTGGGATGACAAGGCTACCAAGTCAACTGCCAACGCAATTTGCGAAGCTGTATCAACATATTATGGCACTGAATGTGTCTTCCCTGGCAAGGCTGCAAAGGCTGCATCTGGCTCTAAGAAGGATGCTAAAGTCATTGCAGTTGATCCACAGGAAAATATTAAGAAATCCAAGAAGAAAGAGGCAGTTGCCTCCTATGAGCCAGAGGCCCTCGCAATCCGTATGGAAAACATCTTCCAGGACCTCAAGGGCGAGATGGTAAACAACATCGAAAAGTACGAAATTTTCCTTCCAGAGGAGTACTTTGAGACACTCGTTACACCTCGTATTTTAGAGGCAATCAAGTTAAACGACAGACCAACTCTTAAGAAGATTTTTAATACATTCAACAACTTCTATGACGAGGGCGACAACAACATGCAAAGCCTCATCGTTGTGTCGATTCTCGGCATGAACCTCGCCAAGGATGATACCCTTCTCGAGAAGTGCGAATCATTCATGGACGACAACCTCAAAGCTGCTGTAACACCAGTAGTTACCTACCTCAAAACAGGCAAGGGCGCTGGCAAGAGAATTGGCTTCTTCAACGATCCAAAAACAGCAAAAATTAAATCGAAGAAAAAGTAAGAAAACGCCCCGTGATGAACATAATCACGGGGCGTTCATTATGTGTTCAAATGTCCATTAATGTTCTTTTAAATAAAAATAATTGTAATCGCGTTAATAAAGTGATATACTCTTAAATGCATAAAAATAATTGTATTTTAATTTGATACAAATGGAGGAATTAAAATGGCAAAAAGCTATGTCATCCTTAAGGATGCTCCAGTAATGGACTACACTAAGGATTATGTTGCACTTCCTGACAACTACGGTACTTATGAGTACTTCAACAGAGAAGATGTAAAAGCTATCCGCGAGACAGTTTTTGCTGCTCTCAACGACCTTGACGAGCGCACAGGCATCGCTAAGGAAATGGCTGGTTACGAGAAAGTAATCATCAAGCCAAACCTTGTTAACGTATACCACAACTCTGGTTACTATGACAAGGACGGTGGTACAGACTTCCCAGAGACAACAGACCCACGTGTATTCGAGGCAGTTGTAAATTGGGTTAAGCAGTACAACCCTAACATCATCATCGCTGAGTCTTCAGGTAAGCCTTTCCCAGCTGCTGGTTCATTCAAGATTACTCACTATGACTGGATTGCTAAGCAGTATGGTGCTGAGCTCGTTCCTCTTGAGCGTCGCCCAGTAGTTCGCTACATGCTTCCAAAGGCTGAGGTTATGAAGGAAATCCTTATCCCAGATACATTCGACGATATCGTAAATGGTAAGGCTTTCTACATCTCAGTACCAAAGATGAAGACAAACATCTACACAGGCGTTACTCTTGGTTTCAAGAACGCTATGGGTACTATCCCTTACTTCCTTCGTGAGCGTAACCACACTCACGACATCAACAAGAAGCTTGCTGATATGCTTTACCTCTTCAAGCCAAACCTTACTGTTATTGACGGTATCATCGGCGGCGAAGGTAACACACCTGCTCCTGTTGATCCAGTTGACGTTCACATGATCGTTGCTTCTAACCAGTCTGTAGAGGCTGACAGAATTACAACATACATGATGGGCTTCGATCCAGAAGAGAACAAGCTCATCCAAGAGGCTGACAAGCGCGGCTTCGGCGACAAGGATGTTGAAATCGTTGGTAACGTTCGCGTTACTCCTTTCCGTCCAGCTTGCCCATCAGTTATGCGCGGTGAAATCGCTGACAACTTCCCAGGTCTTGTAGCACTTGCTGGTCACACACTTCCAGGCGCTCCAAAGATCACTGATCCTAACAAGGTTACACCAGACGAAGCTTTCGCTCTCGAGCAGGCTTGCGTAGGCGGATGCCTTTCATCAATCGGTATGGGATTTGCTGGTGCTATGTACGGCCCTGCAAAGCCACACAACCCTGACCTCTTCATCGTTGAGGGTCCTGGCGTTGAGATCAATGGCACAAAGTACTGGTTCGACAAGAACGGTAAGCCATACACTAAGGATGATATCGTAAACGGCGGCAAGAAGATCATGGTTATGGGTCTTTGCTGCGGCGAGGATATGCTTTCAATCGCTGACTATCCAATCAGAGGTTGCTGCAACCCTGCAGAGTGCCTTAACGCTACATGCAACGCTCTCGGCGTTGTTAACCCACAGCTTCGCCCATGGGGCAACACAGCTCTTATCCCAATCGCAGTACCATGTCTCGTTGGTACTATGGTTTACAGAGCTAAGTGGCTTCTCCAGGGTAAGCCTGTAGACGTTCCAAAGCATCATGAAGACAAGATCTTCGAGCTTCCTCCACTTTCAGCTGAGGATGCACAGAAGAACTACATCGCATGGCCAGTTCCAAAGCTTCCTATGAAGGACAGACTTTCTGGTATTGTTGATATGCTTGACTTCGCTGGCTCACTTACAGGTATGCCAGGTGCTATCAAATACTACAAGAAATAATTTATAAATATTTCAGGCTACAGTTGGACCTCTCATCGCATGCGGTGAGGGGTCCACGGCTTTTATAAATATAATGTAATAGTTTTGTTATTGTCATTTTACTTTTTTTTGATACAATATATGAGTAATTAAAGCGTAGAGGAGATACCTATGATTTATCAAACACCACAACAGAAGCACAATATGAAGCTTCAAATGAAAAGGCAGCTTCGTATTCGCCTTAAAATAGCAATTGCACTTACACTCATATTAGTATTTGCAACAAATGCAACAGCTTGCTCAGGTGTTAAGCAGTACTTCTGGCCAGAGCCAACAACTGCTGCTCCAGCAGCGCCAACCTCTGACATCACAATCATCCCAGGTTGGTCAGTTGTTCAAATAGCAGAAGAACTTGAAAAGCAAAATGTCTGCACAGCCGAGAGCTTTCTCGATGCCTGCAAGGTTGTCCCTGCTGGATATGACACACTTGCAGAGGGTCTCTCAAGTGCAAGTGGATACATCTTTGCAGCAGAGGGTTTGATCCTCCCAGAAACAATCAATATGTATCAGGACAGAGATGGCGATTACGCACTTCGCACACTCCTCAACTACTCTCAGAGCGAACTCAACAAGATTGAGGAGGACGGCATGACCGCCTTCGCTCGTGCCGAGCAGCTCGACATGAGCATATATGAGGTTTTGACACTTGCCTCAATCATCCAATATGAGGCAAACCTCGGTGCAACCGAAAAGGACCTTGAAACCATGAAGATGGTTTCATCCGTCTTCACGAACCGTCTCAACAACTCAGCAAGTTTCCCATACATCGGCAGTGATGCTACTCGTAAATATATCGAAGTTAAGATGAAGGATTACCTCACATCAATCGGTGTAACAGAGGGCACAGCTCAGTACAACAAGTACTTTGAGGGCTACTGCACCAACGACCAGTACGACCTTAAGACCAAGGGTCTCCCAGTTGGTCCTGTTGGTTGCCCATCCGTTTCCGCTATCAAAGCTGCCCTTTGGCCAGCAACAAGCGGCAACTACTACTTCTTTACAGATGTTGATAACAACTTCCACTTCTATACCAATCTCAACGATTTCCAGACAGAGTGGAATACAAAATATAAGCACTAATTGGTGATAAGATGTTAAAACTCGTTTCATGGAATGTTAATGGCATACGCGCGTGTGTCGGCAAGGATTTCCTTGCCTCATTTAGCGCGCTTGATGCAGATATCTTCTGCCTCCAGGAGACCAAGCTCCAGGAGGGGCAGATTTCGCTCGACCTTCCTGGCTACTGCCAGTACTGGAACTATGCCGAGAAGAAAGGATATTCTGGCACTGCCATTTTTACCAAGGCAGAGCCAATATCCGTCACCTACGGCATAGGCTCCCCTGAACACGACTGCGAAGGTCGCGCAATCACACTTGAATTCCCTGATTTCTACTTCTTAACCTTCTATGTTCCAAATGCACAGGACGAATTAAAGCGTCTTGACTATCGCATGGATTGGGAGGACAAGGTACGTGCCTACGTATCAAAGCTCAACGAGAAAAAACCAGTAATTTTCTGTGGCGATTTAAACGTTGCTCACGAGGAAATTGACCTCAAAAATCCAAAGCCAAACGTTGGCAAACCTGGATTTTCAAACGAGGAGAGAGCCAAGTTCTCAGAGCTTTTGGATGCTGGATTTACAGACTCATTTAGATATCTCTACCCTGACAAAATCGAGTACTCATGGTGGTCATATCGCCACAATGCGCGTGCTAACAACGCCGGTTGGCGCATAGACTACTTCGTAGTTTCAAACGATGCCAAGGACAAGATTTGCGATGCCAAAATCCACACCGATATCTTTGGCAGTGACCACTGCCCAGTAGAACTCGATATAGATTTTTAAAAAGCAAAAGCCTCTTTGTGGAATATTCCATAAAGAGGCTTCTTTTTTTGTTTACTTTTCAGTCAATTTATTTGTAATAGGTTACATTATTATGTTATAATATTTAAGAATATACACGTATTATTTATCGGAGGTAATTATGGAGAAATTAAAGAACATTTTTGTCTCACTTTTCGGAGATCATCTCCAACTACGTGAGCGATTTTTCAACATTGCCGCACTCGGCGGCGCCGCTGCAACTGTTCTTGCAACACTTGCATCCGGCATTTCCATTAACCGAGTTGCCAAGGCAACAGGCGTAGGATTCTGGCAGTTGGGTCTTCCAGGAATGTCGATATGCTTTGCATGCATCATCTTCTTCCTTTTGACATTTGTCATTTTCCGCATAACTAAGAATCTAAATTTCTCAATTATGCTCTGCCTTATCGGCCTAAACTTTGTACTCTTCCCTGGACTCTTTGTCACAGTTGGTGGTATCGGAAGTGGTATGCCGATATACTTCGTCATGGGTCTGGTCTTCACGGTCTTGATGCTAGATACAAAACCTATGATATTCATGTTCATACTTGAATCTATCTGGTATGGACTTATATTCTTCTTCTCATCTAAATATGCTGATAGCATTTCAGATGTATTCTTCATTATGCCAGAATGGGCTATGTACCTCGATGAGGCAATGGACTTCTTCACAGTTGGTATCTCGACATCAGTCCTTGTCAAGATTCTTGCCC
>JAUNQL010000090.1 GCA_030536195.1 Clostridia bacterium
TTTTTATTTTACATTAAAGAATTCAAAGAATGCACGATAAGCGCTGTATACGTCAATCTTGGCAACAACCTCAAATGGAGCATGCATTGAGAGTACAGGAACACCGAGGTCAACAACTTCGATGTTGTGACGAGCAACGTCAAGGGCAACTGTTCCGCCGCCACCTGCGTCAACTGCTCCGAGTTCACCTATCTGCCATACGATGTTGTTCTTCTCGAGGAGACCACGAACCTTGCCCATGAATTCAGCAGAGGCATCTGATGAGCCAGACTTGCCACGAGCACCTGTGTACTTGGTGATTACAACGCCCTTGTTGATGTAGGATACATTGCGCTTTTCCATAACCTCTGGGAAGGTTGGGTCAAAGGCTGAGTTTACATCAGCTGAAAGGCACTCAGACTTTGACATTACGTCACGACCGCAAGCGCCAAAGCACTCTGCGAGGTCTGAGAGGAAGTATGGAAGATAGAAGGAATCAAGGCCTGTGTTGCCGTATGATCCGATTTCTTCCTTGTCTGTGAGTACAGTAACAACTGTGTAAGCTGGATTCTTGACATTGAAAGCAGCCTGCGCAGCAGGGTAGGCGCAAACGCGGTCATCGTGACCGTAGCCACCAATCATGCTTCTATCAAGGCCGATGTCGCATGCCTTGAGAGCTGGTACTATCTCAAGCTCAGCTGAGAGGAAATCCTTCTCAACTATGCCGTATTTCTCATTGAGGAGATTTAAGATATTGAGTTTAACAAGGTTGGATGCTTTGTCGTCTCTAAATGGACGGCTACCAACGAGGATATTGAGTTCCTCGCCACGGATACCGTCGGCGAGAGTACGCTTCTCCTGCTCCTTGCCAAGGTGTGGAAGGAGGTCTGTGATAACGAACTTAGGATCGTTGTCATCCTCACCGATATTAACTGTGATTGTCTCACCATTTGGCTTAACGATAACACCATGGAGTGCAAGTGGGATAGTTACCCACTGATACTTCTTGATGCCACCATAGTAATGAGTTTTAAAGAGGGCGATTTCCTCTGACTCGTAAAGTGGATTTGGCTTTAAGTCAAGGCGAGGTGAATCGATATGAGAGATAGCGAGCTTTACGCCGTCTGTAATTGGGCGTGTGCCAATTACAGCAAGGATGATTGCCTTGTCTCTGTTGATTTTATATACTTTGTCGCCAGCCTTGTACTTTTTAGTTTTATCAAACTCTTTGAAGCCTTTTGACTCAGCCTTTGCTTTCATCCAGAGTGAGATCTCACGCTCTGTCTTGGCCTCGTTTAAGAACTTCTTATAGTCCTCACAGAACTTGTCAGCTTTTGCAACTTCCTTGTCGTCCATCTGGGACTTCATGCCGTGTTCTGCGTCGTAGCAGAGTTTTTCTTGAAGCTTTTCAGCCTTGGTCTTTTCTGCCATATCTATACCTCCATTAAAAGTCGAGAGTTGCCTCTCCGCTAATTTTTACTTCAATAAGACGAGCGACATAGAGTGCTTGGTCCTTGAGTTTTTGCTCGTCGCCATCGTTTTCAATTACAACATCTGAGTTCTCGCGGAAGAAGTCGTCTGAAAGTTGGGAATTAATCCTGCGCTCAGCTTCCTCGCGGGTTAAGTTATCGCGCTCCATAATTCGCTTTAAGCGGGTCTCAACTGGAGCGACAACAGAGACTATAAAGTTGCAGTCATAAGACATCTTGCTCTCAAAGAGTTGTGGTGCGTCAATGATTACTGCTTCATAGCCATCCCAAAATGCACCGTTGATCTTTTTCTCAATCAAGCGACAAATTTCTGGGTGGGTAATTTTATTTAAAAGTTTTGTCATCTCAGGGGAACTGAATGCAATCTTGGCAAGCTCCTTGCGGTTGATGCTGCCATCGGCATCCATAACCGATGGACCGAAGGCCTCTACAAGCTTTGGAATAAGGGGAGAGCCCTTTTCCATTGCAAGGCGTGCAACGGCATCAGCGTCAATTACGGCGTAGCCGTACTTTTTAAGTTCCTCTGATACAGTGCTCTTGCCAGCACCAGATGTGCCAGTAAGACCAACTTTGATTGCTTTTCTCATGGGGTTTACACCTCAATAATATTGTACTCCGCTGCGCGGAGGAGTCTGTTCATCACAGCAAGACCTACGCCTTCATCGCTTGGGCAACGAACATAGAGTTCCTTGATGTCCTCATCGTCGCATGTGCGAAGGGCGTCGAAGAGCTTGCTTGCATGAGCGAGGTCGTCGCCCTCTGCTCCAAAGAGGAGCGTCCTACAATTAAGTTTGCTCTCCTCGCCATCAAAGACAAGGGCAGCTACACCATCAGTTTCGGTTGCTCTTTGATTTACGAAGTCGACGAAGTCTACAAAGCTTCCCTTTACGATTTTGACGTCGGATGATGGGGAATAGTGCTTGTACTTCATACCAGGTGAGGCTGCGCGTTCGCCCTCGGCGAGTTTGCCGAGTACAGCGTCATCAATAATTAGCTCGTCGCCTAAAACCTCCTCAAGTTCGTCCGGTGTTACACGGCCAGGGCGGAGGAGTTTTGGTTTGCGAGTTGCAAGTGTGATGACGGTTGATTCGACGCCAACTTCACATGGGCCACCATCAACAACGGCATCAATTTTGCCATCCATATCATCCATAACGTGTTTGGCCGTTGTTGGGGATGGCTTGCCAGATGTGTTGGCGGAAGGTGCCGCAAGTGGTACGCCCGCGGCCTTGATAATCTGTCTTGCAACTGGGTGGCTTGGCATACGGATTGCAACCGTATCAAGGCCAGTTGTTACCTCATCTGGGACGAGGGGAGACTTATCAAGAATGATTGTGAGCGGGCCTGGCCAAAATGCATCGGCAAGGTCATATACAACTGGTGGCACAAAGGCTACCAGGTCATCGAGCTCGGAAAGCTCGGCTATGTGAACGATAAGTGGGTTGTCCTGTGGGCGTCCCTTTGCCTCAAATATCTTGGCAACGGCAGCGCCGTCAAGGGCATTTGCAGCAAGGCCGTAAACGGTTTCGGTTGGTATGCCAACAATTCCACCCTTTTTGAGGATGGCTGCTGCTTTGCCGTATTCTTCTTTGCTAAAAAGCTTAGTTTCCATTATTCTGCCTTAAGTTTCTCAGCTGTATCAGCTGTAATAAGTGCATCGATGAGCTCATCAAGGTCACCATTCATAATCTGGTCGATCTTGTAGAGAGTCAAGTTGATGCGGTGGTCGGACACACGTCCCTGTGGGAAGTTATATGTCCTAATACGCTCTGAACGGTCGCCTGAGCCTACCATTGATTTACGTGCGTCGGCACGCTCGGCATTGGCCTTGGCGAGTTCCTCCTCGTAGAGGCGAGTGCGGAGGATGGTGAGCGCCTTGTCCTTGTTCTGGAACTGGGAACGCTCGTCCTGACACTCAACTACGAGACCGGTTGGGATGTATGTTGCACGGATAGCGGAGGATGTCTTATTAACCTTCTGTCCACCGGCGCCGCTTGAGCGGAAAACGTCGATTTTTACATCGGCCATATCGAGTTCAAAGTCAACAGCCTCTGCCTCTGGGAGGACAGCTACTGTGACAGCGGATGTCTGGATACGACCCTGTGACTCAGTCTCCGGCACACGTTGAACGCGGTGAACACCGCTTTCAAACTTGTAACGGGAATAGGCACCGTCACCCTTAATCTCGAAGCTCACTTCCTTGTAGCCACCGAGCTCTGTTGAGTTTTCACTCATAATCTCATGCTTAAAGCCGTGGCTTTCAGCATACATTGTGTACATACGATAGAGCTCGCCTGCGAAGAGGGCCGCTTCCTCGCCACCTGTGCCGGCGCGGATTTCTACGATGACGTTCTTGTCATCGTTCGGGTCGCGTGGGATGAGGAGAATCTTGAGTTCCTCCTCTATGCGCTCCATGTCCTCTTTGCCGGATTTATAATCCTCCTGTGCAAGTTCCTCGAGTTCTGGGTCAAGGCCACCCATATCAATGAGTTCTTTTGCCTCATTGAATGTTGCCTCTGCTTTCTTATACTCACGGAACTTATCAACAACTGGAGTGATCTGTTTTAATTCTTTCATGAGCGCCTTGTACTGTTCCATGTCGGAAACGATAGCAGGGTCTGCTATCATCTCTTGAACGGTTTCATAGCGCTCCTCAACTTGTACTAACTTATCTAACATAAGAAACTCCTAATTAGTAACCAATAAAAATTAACAAATTGTAGTATAACATTTTTTCTTGTCCTTTTAAAGGTTTATAGTTATACTTTTATTGTAATGTTGAACGTGGAGGCGAAAATATGCAAAAGGAATATGTTTTTGACGCTGCTGATGCAGCTGAAAAATGTATAGAATGGCTCAGGAATTGGTTCGATGAAAACGGCAAGGGATGCAATGCTATCCTTGGCATTTCAGGTGGCAAGGATTCATCTGTTGCGGCGGCCCTCTGTGCCAAGGCACTTGGCAAGGACCGCGTAATTGGTGTCCTTATGCCACAGGGCGAACAGCCGGATATCGACTATTCAAGGGATCTCGTTGAGTTTCTTGGCATTCGTAACTACACAGTAAATGTTGGTGCCGCTATAGCCGACATAATCGATGCAACTGACGTTGCAATCAAGGAGTCAAGTTCAGAACCATTTGAAATCAGCGTGCCAGCAAAGACCAATTTGCCACCACGTGTTCGTATGTCAGTTTTGTACCTTGTTGGTGCATCTAATAATGGCCGTGTTATCAACACATGCAATCTTTCAGAGGACTGGGTTGGCTACGCAACCCGCTACGGCGATGGCGCCGGCGATGTGGGCCCAATCTCCAACTTTACAGTTGAAGAGGTCATCGCTATCGGCCGCTACCTAGGCCTCCCTGAGAAGTTTGTTATCAAACCTCCATCAGACGGCCTATGCGGCAAGACCGATGAGGATAACCTTGGCTTCACCTATCAGGAGCTTGACGATTACATCCGCCGCGGCATAGAGCCAGCGCACAAGGAGAGGATAGACCATCTACATGAAATCAATCAGTTCAAACTCCGTTACATGCCAACATTCAAATATTTCGAAGATTAAAATAAAAGGCTCCCGATGACT
>JAUNQL010000091.1:0-2671 GCA_030536195.1 Clostridia bacterium
AAGTTGGACAGTTTGATTAAGCGACTCTAGAGGACTGAATCCTGTATTGAACAGGACTCAGTCCTTTTAGTTTGCACTTAATCCGTTTGTTATTGTAGTAGTCAATATATGATTCAATCTCGGAAATTAAATGCTCCGTAGATGTGAATTCATGTTTGTAGAACATTTCTGTCTTAAGCAAACCAAAGAAGTTTTCCATTACCGAATTATCTAGGCAGTTTCCTTTTCTGGACATACTTTGCACAACACCATGTTGCTTGAGAACATGTTGGTATCTTTTCATCTGATACTGCCAACCCTGATCGGAATGAAGAATTATTCCATTTGCGTTAGGTGTTTTTTCAAAAGCTTTGTCTAGCATATCCATTGTTTGCCTGAATGTTGGATGGAGAGAAATATTGTAGCTAATTATTTCTCCATTAAATAAATCCAGGATAGGCGAAAGATAAACCTTATCTCCATGCACATTGAATTCAGTAACATCAGTAACCCATTTCTGGTTTGGCTGAGAAGCTTTGAAATTGCGTTTTAATACATTAGGAGCAATCTTTCCAACTTCGCCTTTGTATGAGCGATACTTATGTCTTCTAATCTCGCACTTAAGTCCGTTTGATTGCATAAGTTTTCTTACAGTCTTATGGTTGATGCAATAGCCTCTGTTTCGCATCTCCATAGTTATCCTGCGATATCCGTAACGGCCTTTGTTTTCATTGAAAATTTGGGCAATGACTTCCTTTTCCTCAGCATGCTTATCTTCATCGTTAAGATGCTTAAGCTGGTAGTAGAATGTGCTGCGAGGCATACCATCGAATGCGAGAATATCTTGCAATCTATATCTACGCCTTAGCTCGTCAATGATGATTACTCTTTCCCTGACTCTCGCTTTATTCTTTCCTGAACTAAGGCATTTAATTTTTTTAAGTATTCATTCTCCATTCTAAGTCTTTGAACCTCTTTGATTAGATCCTCTTCGACTTTTGGTTTAAGCTGTTTCTTTCTTGGCTTAGATTCTTTTGACATTTTAAGTTTTTGTCCACGCCTGTCTATATACAAGGCTTCAGGACCCTCCTCATAATATACGCGCTCCCAATTAATAACTTGATGCTCAGATGGCATTTTGAACAGTACATCCGTTTCTGTAGCAGATAAATTATGCTCATGCATATATTCTATTACATGTTGTTTGAACTCGCCAGTATATGATCCATTATGTAGCAATAGACCCTCCGGTCCAAACATTTCATAGCGCTTTACCCACCTACGAACTTGCGTTGCCCCCGTTCCAAGAATCTTTGCACTAGTCCCATAACCCATACCGTCCTTAACAACTCTCAACACCGCTTCAAGTTTCTCCTCATATGAATACTTGCTCATAAAAAATGCACCTCCAAAAGTTGGTTTGGTATCCAACTTTTGGGGTGCACTTCATAAGTCTGCCGCCTTTGAATTTAGTGTCCGTTTTAATCGGCTCTAGATCTTCATTGCGATGTCCCATGCGCCCCAGATAACGCCTCTTAGGTTATCCCACTTAACGCATGTTCCAACTCTGTGGAGATGTCTGTTCTTGATGCTTGCGAATCTATCATTAGGAACATGTCCGAGTGATGAAATAACTGCATCACATTCTTCCTTCCAAGATTCACCAGTCTCAATGTTCTTGATCATGCAATATCCATCTCCAACCTCAGTTACTGTTGACTTGAAGTGTACTGGAACACCCTTGAATGCTAGAGCTTCTCTCAGGAATGAGGAGTTAGCTAGGCATGTACCAGGAGTTGTAATCAGGTCATCATCTACTTCAACGATTGTTGGATGCTTGCCAGCGAGAACTGCGTCATAAGCAATCTCGCAAGCCGACTGTCCACCGCCGATAAGAACGATCTTGTCCTGTTTTCTATCTCCAAGTAAGTAATCAGTAACTGTAACAACCTTCTCATATCCAGGGATTGTTAGAGTCTTAGGATATGTTCCGATTGATACAACAACGTCATCATATGACTTGAGAAGTGCGTTGATATCCTGAATCTCAGTATTGAGTTTAACCTCGATGCCGAGTCTTGCGATCTCACGCTCATACCACTTCATGAGAGCAACGTCGGATTCTTTAAATGACATTGCAGCAGCTGCGTTGTAGAGTCCGAACATCTTGTCATCCTTCTCGAAGATGATAGGCTCATGGCCACGCTTCTTGAGGACGATAGCTGTTTCCAGACCACCAAAGCCAGCACCAACGATAGCAACTTTCTTAGGCTTGTCAGTAGGTACAATCTTGTACTTGTTATGCTGCATTGTTGTTGGGTTCAAAGCGCAACGAGCTAAGTGCAGTGAGTCGTCAAGCGACTGAGTGTTAGCAGTGTGTTTGCTCTTGGAGAAGCTGAAGCATGCATTGTGACATCTAATGCATGGCTTAATCTCTTCTTCTCTGCCTTCCATCAGCTTAGTAACCCATTCAGGGTCAACCAGGTTCTGACGTGCAACACCAACAGCGTCAATCTTGCCAGCGCCAATTTCCTTAGCAGCTACACCGATATCCATCTTTCCGGCACAGACAACAGGCTTAGTTGTGAAGTTCTTAATATGTTCAACATCAGCTAAGTTGCAGTTGTCTGGCATATAAGCAGGTGGATGAGCCCAGTACCAAGAATCGTAGGTTCCGTTGTCGCAGTCGAAC
>JAUNQL010000091.1:2681-5021 GCA_030536195.1 Clostridia bacterium
ATCCTCAAGGTACTTGATAGCCTTCTCGGATTCTTCCATATCACGGCCAAATTCTTCAAACTCCTCGCCTGGTTGTGCGCCCTGTAGCCAACCCTTGGTCTTCGATACTACAGAGTATCTAAGAGCAACAGGGAAGTCCTCTCCGCACTCACGCTTGATTGCCTGAACAATCTCAACAGGGAATCTGAATCTGTTTTCGAAAGAACCACCGTATTGGTCAGTTCTGTAGTTCATGTTAGCGATTGTGAACTGGTCAAGGAGGTAGCCTTCGTGAACGGCATGAATCTCAACGCCGTCAACACCAGCATCCTTGCACATCTTAGCAGTCTTAGCGAAAGCCTCAACCATTTCCTGAATCTCTGCAACTGTAAGAGGTCTTGAGTTCAGTGATGGATACCATCTATTAGGTGTCTCAGATGCTGAAGCACAGCAGTACTCAATATCTAAGAAAGGCTTTGCAATAGCGCCAAAAGGCTTCTTCTCAAGCATATCAACCATCATCTGGTTGATAGCCATTGATCTACCAAATCCACCTGCCAACTGAATGAACAGCTTGGA
This sequence comes from Clostridia bacterium, assembly GCA_030536195.1. Taxonomy (GTDB): domain Bacteria; phylum Bacillota; class Clostridia; order Oscillospirales; family Acutalibacteraceae; genus UBA1227. The sequence goes on from JAUNQL010000091.1 coordinate 3,240, forward strand.
GCCCGTCTTGTGGAATTCAGGCATCCACTCAGCGAGGTCTTGGAACATTTTCTTGTTCTGATAGAGCCAACGTCTTCCCATAGTGTCACGAACGCACTGCATTCCTGGCAGAACCAGACCTACATGTTCCTGAGCACGATTAAGGATGTGATGAGCAGCTTCCTTATCGAAATGGCAAGGTTCTAGCCATCCGAAGAGGGAAGTGCCACCCATGGAAGTCTGTACGATTCTGTTAGGAATCTCAACATTGCCAATCTTCCAAGGGGTGAATAAAGGTTCATAGACTTTCTTCATTCTTGCTTCCTCCTTTTAATCTTCAACAATTACAGTTCCGTCTTCCTGAACAGTAATTGTCATTCCGTCTTTGACATAGTCGAGGAACTCTTGGCCAAGTTCGTCAACTACAGGCATTGCTGCTTCAGTCCAGTTAGCTGCAAGGATTGCACCTGATGCAGCAAGTGAATCAATTGTCTTAGAGAAAAGCATACAAGCAGGGGCTTTTCCGAGTGCACAAGCAGTGTAGAGAATCATACCGCCTGTTGTTGAGCCAATTGTTTCTGGTAGACACAATGCCGTGTTTATCATTGCTTTCTTGTACAAATCTGAATTGTTCTGATCTCCACATTTAACGTGTTTATCTCCGAACATCAATGCCATCTGGAAACTGGCGAGAGTGTTGAATCCGCCATGAGATACTAGAGCAGGGGCAGTAATGTTTCCGGGACATACAACTCTTCCTTTAAATTCCTTCTTCATTACTTGTCACCTCCTGTAATCATCTCAATAATCTCAGCCTCAGTGTAGTAACGAGCTGAAGTGTAAGTACGCAGCTTGTTAGAGGATGTGATTACTGGCATTGCTTTGCACAGTGGGTTGTTCATATACATAAGAGGGCAGATATAACTCAGGATAATGCCTGTGTTGATGAGCTGCCAATATGTCGTTGTTTTCTTGAACTCTTCGATTACATCAGGAGCAGCAGTCCATACTGTTGGAATAACGACTTTCTCCTGACCGTTTTTCTTGAGAGCTTCTACAATCTTAGCAGTGTTATCATGCAGCTGCTTGAGAGTCATGTGAGGGCATCCCATGAAGCAGAGCTTAGGCTCAGCTTCAGGATTCTTCCAGATTACTGGATAACTGTCCTTAACTCTCTGGAGCTCAGCATCATCGATAACATATACTTCTGCATCTTTCTTGATCAGTTTGTCCCCAAGTTCAACAGCCTCAGGAGTGAGGTTGTCAATATGATATAGACCAACTGAACCGTTAGAAGCTGTTGCTGCACCGAAGTCCTTGAGATAACCGATAGCGTCGTCATTTAATTCGCTACCAATCCATTTATCCAATCCCTTAACATAAGGAACCTTGTCAAGAACGTGCATGCCGATTGCACTTCCAAGTAGCTGAGGTTCAGGCTTACCTGAAGTCTTGACCTCAACAATGTAATCTGCCTTACGGCCTGCATCAGTAAGGAAACCGAATTCAGGAACTAGTCCTGCGATGGAACCCATCAGTTCAATGATGCCTGAATTACGATTGCAACGAGCGCCGATAACGCTGTTAGCGAATACTACTGAAGAAGATTCAGCCCAGGATAGAATATCGCCTTTCTTAGGAGTATTGCCAACCTGTGGTAGATAGTTAGTGCATGTATACGCATTCTTATCAACTACTCCGAACTTCTCAAGCTGAGCTTCGTAGCGTTCTTGCTCTTTATACATTACTTTAAACACGATGTCCTGAAGAAGGTTGGAAGGTACATTCTTGTCTAGTGGCCTT
>JAUNQL010000092.1 GCA_030536195.1 Clostridia bacterium
TGTGCCATTGTTTTTACTCCTTTATGAAAGTTGTGATTTAACATTTTCATAGATGCTGTCGGCAAGTTTTTCGCCCTCTTCTATGAGAGGAAGGAGCTCATCCTTAACAGCTTTAACGTATGCCTCATCTTTGATTGATTTAAGATTAATCATGACGTTGAGCCATCCGCTTTGAAGGGCTGCCTTGAGGCAAGCAACGCCACATCCAACGTCGGACACAGCGAGTTTTGAACCCTTGGTCATAAGCTCCTCGTGGAGCTTGATAGCCTGGTAAGAGAGCTTTACTATCTCGATTGGTGCAGTGATTGCAACTTTTAGTGCTGCCTGCATCTTCTCATCCTTCTCGGCAATCTCCTCTGGTGTCTCAGCCTTGATGCCGTAGCACTGAGAGAGTGGATAGAAGTTCTCTGCATCCTTGTCTATAAGGGAGAGGAGTTCGTCTTGAAGCGCCTTGGCGTCAGCTAGGATGCGCTCGATGTCAGCTTGGTATTCGGCGTACTTTTTCTTGCCTGTGGTGAGGTTACCTACCATACCGGCAAGGGCTACGCCGATGCTGCCAACGAGGGCAGCAACTCCACCGCCACCAGGAATTGGTGCCTTGGAGTATGTCTCGTCTAGAAATTTTTCGCATGACCAACTTGGTATATTGCTCATCTAGAACTCCTCCTTTTGTCAATTAGAATAAGCCTTTGATTTTGCCGTCACTGTCAACGTCAATCTTGGTAGCAGCTGGTACCTTTGGAAGGCCAGGCATCTTCATGATGTCGCCTGTCAAAACTACAAGGAAACCAGCGCCAGCTGAAACGGTGATGTTTCTAACGGTAATCTTAAAGTCTGTTGGACGACCGAGCATTGTCTGGTCATCTGTAAGTGAGTACTGAGTTTTAGCCATACATACTGGGAAGTTGCCAAAGCCCAAGTTCTCGAGATTTTCAATCTCCTGTGAAACCTTGCCAGGATAGTGAACGCCGTCTGCGCCATAGATGCGCTTGGCAATTGTCTCAATCTTCTCCTTGATTGGCAAGTCGAGGTCATAGCAGAATGAGAAGTCGTTTGGCTGTTCGCAGAGACGAACTACTTCCTCTGCGAGTTCTATGCCGCCGTCTCCACCTTTGCCCCAGACCTCGGACATACGAACGTTAACACCGAGCTCTGCGCAGCGGCGTGTAACGAGTTCGATTTCGGCATCTGTGTCAGCGTCGAATCTGTTGATTGCAACAACGCATGGGAGTTTGAAAACTTGTGTGATGTTTTCAACATGCTTTAAGAGATTTGGAAGACCGCGCTCGAGAGCCTCAAGGTTCTCAACGCCTGTCTCGGCCTTTGGTACGCCACCGTTGTATTTAAGCGCACGGATTGTTGCAACGATAACAACAGCAGATGGCTTGATGCCAGTCATACGGCACTTGATATCGAGGAACTTCTCGGCGCCAAGGTCAGCGCCGAAGCCTGCCTCGGTAACAACGTAGTCGCCAAAGTGACGCGCCATATTGGTTGCCATTACAGAGTTGCAACCGTGCGCGATATTTGCAAAAGGACCACCGTGAACAAAAGCTGGTGTTCCCTCAAGTGTCTGAACAAGGTTTGGCTTGAGAGCATCCTTCAAAAGGGCAGCCATTGCGCCCTGTGCATCAAGCTGGCCTGCTGTAACAGGCTTGCCGTCGCGTGTGTATGCGACAACAATTTTCGCGAAGCGCTCCTTTAAATCATCGATGCTGGTCGCAAGGCAGAAGGCTGCCATTACTTCAGATGCAACAGTGATGTCGAAGCCATCCTCACGTGGTACGCCATGAACTTTGCCACCCATACCGTCAACTACGTTACGGAGTTGGCGATCGTTCATATCTACGCAACGACGCCATACGATACGACGTGTGTCGATATCGAGCTCGTTGCCCTGATAGATGTGATTATCAAGCATAGCAGCAAGAAGGTTGTTTGCTGCACCGATTGCATGGAAGTCACCTGTGAAGTGGAGGTTGATGTCCTCCATTGGTACTACCTGAGCATATCCGCCACCTGCGGCACCGCCCTTAACACCAAATACTGGACCAAGGGAAGGTTCGCGAAGAGCGATAACTGTCTTCTTACCAATCTTTGAGAGTGCATCGCCAAGACCAACAGTAGTTGTTGTCTTGCCCTCACCAGCAGGTGTAGGGTTGATAGCAGTAACAAGGATAACCTTTGCCTCTGGACCGTCCTTAGGTTGATTTAAGATGTTGTAGTCAACCTTGGCTTTGTACCAACCATAGTACTCAAAGTTTTCCTCTGTAAGGCCAAGTTTAGCAGCGATTTTGTCTATGCGTTCTGGTGTTGCTTCTTGAGCGATTTCAATGTCTGATTTTGCCATTGCTGTAATCACCTTTCTTTTGTATACTATATTGTGCAAGGAGGGATAGTATGAATAAAACTGATGCGCGCAAAATTGTAAAAGCCGAGAAGGCTAAACTGGTTGCGCAGGATGTTAAATCATATTCAGAGGCCGTGGCAGAGGTCTTTTTAAAGCAAGACTTTTACCGTGATGCACAAGTGATTTACCCTTACCTTGCGTATAATACTGAAATTGATACGAGATACATCATCGAGCGGGCCTGGCAGGACGGCAAGATTGTCGCCGTGCCACGAGTTCTGGATGATACCAATATGGAGTTCTTCGTAATCACATCTTTTGACGATGTGGAGCTCGGATATCACGATATACCAGAGCCAACTACAAGTGAGACAGTGTCAGCAAAAGATGTGCTGATGATAATGCCAGGACTCGCGTTTGATGAGGCTCATAACCGCGTTGGATATGGCGGCGGTTTTTATGACCGATATCTTGAGAAAAAAGAAAGTGAGGGAATACGATTTAAGAAAGTATCCCTCGCATATGATTTTCAAGTTGTAGATAACTTGGAAGTTGAAGCATATGACATACCGGTTGATAATATCGTGACGTCTAAAGCAGTGCTATAAAATTATATAAATAGTTTACATTAAATAATAGGTTTCAACAATAGTGAATAGTATAGAAATAGATAGATTTATATCTTGTATATTTAGTCAACTTTTGTTAAAATCACTCCATACTTTACTTTAATCAAGGTGACTTTAATGACAGACAAATTGTGGCAAAAGAGCATAGAGACAATGCCTCGCGACGAGCTAAAACAGCTCCAGTCGGAGCGTCTTGTAGCGCAGGTAAAGCGCTCATATGACAACGTCGAGTGCTTTAGAGATAGGATGGATGAGGTTGGCCTAAAGCCAGAGGATATCAAAGGCATAGAGGACCTTTACAAGATTCCATTCTCATATAAAAAGGACCTTCGTGATTACTATCCTTATGGCCTCTTTGCTGTTCCTATGTCAGAGGTTAAGCGTGTACACGCATCCTCTGGTACAACAGGCAAGAGGATTGTTGTAGGTTATACAGAAAACGATCTTGAGATGTGGTCTGACTGTTTTGCACGAATGCTTACAGGCATCGGCGTAACCAAGGACGATATAGTTCAAATCTCATTTGGATATGGTCTCTTCACCGGTGGCTTTGGTGCACATTATGGTGTCGAGAGAATAGGAGCAACAGTAGTTCCGATGTCAGTTGGTAATACCGCGCTCCAGATTCAAACAATGATAGACTTCAAGGTAACAGTTATCTGTTGCACACCATCATACGCTATGTTCCTCGCTGAGGAGATTGAGCGTCTCGGTGTTCGTGATCAGATTAGCCTCAAGGCTGGCATCTTTGGCGCAGAGCCTTGGACTGAGGAGATGCGCGCAACAATCGAGTCAAAGCTCGGTATTAAAGCGTATGACATCTATGGTCTCTCAGAGGTTTTGGGGCCTGGCGTTTCATGTGAATGTGAATGTCAGCACGGCATGCATATCTGGGAGGATAATTTCATTGTTGAAATTATCGATCCAGATACAGGTGAAGTGCTGCCAGAGGGTTCAACTGGCGAGCTTGTATTTACAAGCCTTACCAAGGAGGCATTCCCAGTTATCAGATATAGGACTAGGGATATCTGCTCACTAATTACTGAGCCATGCGAGTGTGGACGCACTCACATCAGGATGAACAAGCCACAGGGTCGCTCTGATGACATGCTTATCATTCGCGGCGTCAATGTATTCCCATCACAGATTGAGGAGGTACTCCTCAAAGTGGCAGGTTCAGAAATCACACCAAACTATCAGATTATTATTGATAGAGTCAACAACACAGATACATTTGAAGTTGACGTTGAGATGAACGAGGATCTCTTCACCGATGAGGTTAAGGAGATTGAGTCAATTGAGAAGAGAATCACAGAGAGTCTCCGCTCAACTCTTGGTCTTGGTGCAAAGGTAAGACTCGTTAACCCTAAGTCAATTGAGCGTTTTGAGGGTAAAGCAAAACGCGTAATTGATAAACGCAAATTGGTATAAGGAGGGGCTAATATGATAATCAAACAACTTTCAGTTTTCGTAGAAAACAGAAGAGGCAGATTAGTTTCAATTGCTGAAACACTTGCCAAGGCAGATGTTGATATCAGTGCTTTGTCCCTCGCAGATACATCTGATTTTGGTGTGCTTCGCCTTATCGTAGATAAGCCAGAAGCAGCAAAAGCAGCCCTTAACGAGGAAGGCGTTGTAGTTAAAATCACTGACGTCGTTGCGGCTGTTATGGATGACCAGCCGGGTGGCGTTGCAGCCACACTTCGCGTCCTTCAGGACAGCGATATCGACGTTGAGTACATGTACGCCTGCGTCGGCAAAACAACAGGCAAGGCACTTGTTGTTATCAAGCCTTCTGATGTAAGTGCTGCTGAGGATGCCCTCACAGCAGGAGGATATGGTGCTATTTCACCATCTGATATCTACAGAATATAAAATAAAGGCTCCCGAGGAATTGAA
>JAUNQL010000093.1:0-2371 GCA_030536195.1 Clostridia bacterium
ATTACTTCGTAAGTCCGTTGTTTCGGACCCACTTCACAATAGAATTAATACAGGTGATAACACTCCTGCAATCATCCATATTGATATTGTTGCAGGGGACCAACTTAAAATTGATGTTTGCCCTAAGGGATTTGGCTCAGAGAATATGAGTCAGCTTTCAATGAAAACGCCAGCGGCCAGCGTCGATGATATAGTTGAGTACGTTGTTTCTGTTGTACGAGACGCTGGCTCAAACCCTTGTCCGCCAATGGTGATAGGCGTTGGCATCGGTGGCGACTTTGAGCAATGCGCGCTCCTCTCCAAGCGTGCGCTTTGCCGTGATGTCGCAACACGCAACGCAGATCCATTTTACGCAGGGCTCGAGGAAACAATTCTCGAGCGCGTAAATGCACTTGGCATTGGACCACAGGGTTTCGGTGGCAGGACCACCGCGCTGGCTGTCAACATTGAGACAGCACCAACTCACATCGCTGGACTTCCAGTAGCAGTAAATATCGGATGTCATGTGACACGTCACGCATCCGCAATCTTATAGAGGACAAGAATGAACATGAATTTTGTTGTTCCATGCCTTATGGGACTTGAATCACTTATAGCTGATGAGTTAAAGGAATTAGGTGCAAATGACGTACGCTGTGAGAATGCACGTGTATTCTTCTCAGGCGACGAGCACATCCTTGCACGCGCTAACATCTGTCTGCGCCACGCTGAGCGCGTTCAGATTGTTGTGGGTACTTTCATAGCCAAATCGTTCGAAGAGCTCTTCCAGGGCACCAGAGCGCTTCCTTGGGAGGACTGGATAGGCAAGGATGATGAATTCCCAATTAAGGGTGGTTATTCTAGAAACTCTGCACTGTTTTCAATCTCTGACTGTCAGTCAATTATTAAGAAGGCTATTGTTGAGCGACTCAAGGAAAAGTACAAGGTGCCATGGTTTAATGAAACCGGCAGCAAGTACGCTATTGAGTTCTCAATTATGAAGGATGAGGTAACCCTCACTATTGATACATCAGGTGCCGGTCTCCACAAGCGTGGATACCGCCTCAAGGCCAACGATGCGCCAATCAAGGAAACCTTGGCCGCATCACTTTGCACCCTTGCAAGGCTTCGCCCGTATCATACCCTGTATGATCCAATGTGTGGCTCAGGTACAATCCTTATTGAGGGCGCAATGAAGGCCTGCAATATTGCGCCAGGTATCAATCGCACCTTCGCCGCTGAGAAGTTCTCTCAAATCGACCAGAGCATCTGGGCAGAGGAGAGGACAAGGGCACAGGATCTTATAAATTTTGACTGTGAATTCCATGCTTACGGCTCTGATATCGATGCAAATGCTATTGAACTTGCCAAGGAAAACGCAAGGAGAGCAGGCGTTGAGAAACGCATAGACTTTGAAGTATTAGACCTCAAGGACTGGGAGCGCAAGAGCGAAAAAGGCACAGTAATCTGTAACCCACCGTACGGTGAGCGACTCCTTGATATCAACGCTGCAAACGACCTCTACAAACTCATGGGTCAGAAGTTCAAAAGCGAGCGCGGATGGGCATATTACGCTATCAGTCCGTCTGAGGAGTTTGAAAAATATTTTGGCAAATCGGCTGATAAGCGTAGAAAATTATACAACGGTATGATAAAATGTCAGGTATACATGTATTTTAAATAATATATATTTCTATAGAGGAGATGTAACTTATGGCAATCAAGCATTATTTCATCGTTAACCCAACTGCTGGTCAGGGCCTTAAGTCCAACTTCGTAAAGGAAACTATCATTCCTGCATGCGAAAAGAAGGGCATTGAGTACGAGATTTACTACACCAAGGCTCCTGGTGACGGAATGGAATTCGTTGACAAGACAGCATCTGATGGCAAGCCAGCTCGTTTCTACGCTTGTGGCGGTGACGGAACACTCTATGAGGTAGTTAACGGCGCTTATGGTCACGCTAACGCTCAGATTGCAGTTGTACCACTTGGTTCTGGTAATGACTGGACACGTCTTTTCGGTGACCTTGATGTTTACTACGATATCGAGGGTCAGATTGACGGTACTGCTATTCCAATTGACTGCATCAAAGCAGGCAATGAAATCGCTATTTCACAGGCTTCTATGGGCTTTGATGCTGACGCATGCGCAGTACAAGGCCAGATGAAGAAGCTCCCAGGCGTTGCAGGTCACCTCTCATACACATTCGGTGGTCTTTACTGCATGTTCACTAGAGTTAAGAACTACTATGACATCGACATCGATGGTCAGAAGGTAGAGGGACCTTTCGTATTTGCAGTAGGTTGTAACTCACGTTGGTATGGTTCTGGCATCAAAGTAGCTCCTTTCGCTATGCCTGATGACCACGAGCTCGACTTCGTTCTTATGA
>JAUNQL010000093.1:2381-4860 GCA_030536195.1 Clostridia bacterium
AAATGCCTTGGATTTTGATGTTCTTCGTTATGATGTTCGACTGGCAGAACAACGAGGATACACACGTTCATTACAAGAACTGTGAATACATCCGTGGTAAGAAGATGACTATCCACGATCAAAAAGAGCGCAACCACTACACAAATATCGACGGTGAGTGCCACAAGACTAATGACCTCACAATCGAGGTTATCCCTGATGGTCTTACATTCGTTGTTCCTCAGAAGTCAACATTCTTCGAGGACAAGAAGAGCGGCAAGCTTTCTAACAAGATCACAATCAATGAGAAGAGATATAGCTTCCGTCCAGGCTTAATCTAAATTGCTAAAGAGCGCTGATTTCAGCGCTCTTTTTAGAAGGAAGATATTATGGCAAACAAGATCAAATCTATATACGTCTGCAGTTCATGTGGATATGAAAATCCAAAGTGGTATGGCCGCTGCCCACAGTGTGGCGAGTGGGATACCTTGGAGGAGAGAGTAGTATCAAATGAACCTGCCTCTATTGCCAAACTCAAGTCTGGCACAGGTGAGAGGGGCGTATCACAGAAAATTAAAGATATCCAGTCAGATGGTGAACACCGCTATATGACTGGTCTTTCTGAATTTGACCGTGTCCTTGGCGGTGGTATCGTTAAGGGCTCTCTTGTCTTGCTTTCCGGTGACCCTGGTATTGGTAAATCAACCATCCTTTTACAGGTTTGTCAGTACCTTGGTCGCGAACTTAAGATACTCTATGTGTCAGGTGAGGAATCTGCCCACCAGATCAAGCTTCGTGCCGACCGCCTTGGCGTCGACACAGACAACCTCTTTATCATGGCAGAGACCGATGTTGAGATAATCTGTGAGCACATCAAGTCTGACAAACCTGACCTTGTTATCGTTGACTCAATCCAGACAGTTATGCTCTCGGAGCTCTCAAGCTCCTGCGGTAGCATAACTCAGGTCCGTGAGTCAACGAACTACATCATGCGCACAGCCAAGGACTTTAATATCCCAGTAATCATTGTTGGCCATGTAAACAAGGACGGCAATATCGCTGGGCCAAAGGTTCTTGAGCACGTCGTTGATGCCGTCCTCTATATTGAGGGCGAGCACAACTATAACTACAGGATTCTAAGAGCCGTTAAAAACCGCTATGGTTCAACCAATGAAATCGGTGTATTTGAGATGCTTGATGATGGTCTTCATCAGGTTGAGAACCCATCACTTATGATGCTCTCAGGCAGGCCTCAAAACAGTTCCGGCTCATGCGTTGCATGTGCAATGGAGGGCAGCAGGCCTATCCTTGCGGAGGTACAGGGTCTCGTTACACCAACAACTTTTGGTAACCCACGCCGTATGGCAAACGGTTTTGATTACAACAGGCTCTCTATGATACTTGCAGTGCTTGAGAAGCGCTGTGGTTACTTCTTTGGCAATATGGACGTCTATCTCAACGTTGTAGGCGGCCTCAAGCTCTATGAGCCAGCAGCTGACCTCTCGGTCGCTATGGCCCTCGTATCGAGCCTCAAGGACGCTGTAGTACGTGAGGACGTCTTAGCCTTCGGCGAGATCGGCCTTGCTGGCGAAGTTCGCTCGGTATCCCATTGCGAACAGCGCATCAAGGAGGCATCCCGCCTCGGCTTTACAAAAGTAGTTATCCCAAAGGACAACCTTCGCAACATCTCCAAGGACATCCAAAAGGAGATAGAGATAGTTGGTGTCAAATACTTAAGCCAAGCTTTTGAGGAAATTCTATGAGCAAAAATGCTAACCTTTCTGAAAAGAAAATAGCATATTCAGAGTACGCTTACTTCTTTAGCGTGCTCTTCCTTGCCATATCCATAGCCTTTATGAAGGCTGCTGGATTTGGTGTCTCATTGTCTTCAGCACCGGCTTATGTTATCTATGAAAAGGTATCACTCACGCAGACAATTTCCTATGGTACTGCGGAATATACAATACAGGCATTTGTGCTTTTATTCCTATTTATCGTTACTGGTAAGTTTGGCAAACGTCACGTTTTCTCATTCCTATCAACGCTTATCTTTGCTGCAACTATTGACGCTATATCAAATATATTGGCGCTCTTGCCGCTTCAATACATTTGGCTTCGCGTCCTCTTAGTTGTATTTGCAATCGTTATAGGACCACTGGGATATGCCCTAATGGATCATACCTATATCAGCCCAATTGTCTACATTCTCTATGAGCAGGAGATATCCAAAGCAACTGGTAGGAGCAGAAACCTAGTTTACTGGACATACAATATTATCAGTGGTTGTTTTGCTCTTGGTTTCTCATTCTATTTCTTTGGCATGGGCACTTTTGTAGGCGTCAATATCGCAACAATTCTCTACACACTTTCTAAGATTTTGCTCCGTGAACCATGGGAGAAATTCATTGAAAAACACTTCAAATTCAGAAGTAAGTACAAACAACTTGAGAGGCATTTTAAATAATTTATATTATTAAAATTTGTATATTATATAATATAT
>JAUNQL010000094.1 GCA_030536195.1 Clostridia bacterium
GACTGAGCACCAGCAGATGACATGATTGTTGTATCTGAGATTGGTGAGCAGTGGTCACCACAAACAGCACCAGCGAGGCATGCAGAGATACAGATTGTACCGAGTGGTGAGCCTACTGGGAAGATAGCTGTAACGATTGGGATAAGGATACCAAATGTACCCCATGATGTACCTGTTGAGAAAGCAAGAAGGCAAGCAATGATAAAGATGATTGCTGGAAGGAATGACTGGAAGAGACTAGCTGAGCCCTCAACAAGACCACCAACATAATCAGCAGCACCAAGAAGACCAGTCATGTTCTTGAGTGATGTTGCAAGTGTCAAGATAAGGATTGGTGGAACCATTGCGATAAAGCCCTGAGGGATGCATTCCATAGCCTCTTTGAATGTGATTACACGTCTTGCGATAAGGTAGATGATTGTGAATACAAGTGCAACAAAAGCAGCCCAAGGAAGACCGATTGTAGCATCTGTGTTAGAGAAGGCATCGATAAAGCCCATGTCGAGCATACGCTCTGATGGAGTGAATACCCAATCATCGCCAACCATGCACTGGCCAACATAGATAAGTGAGAATACTGCAAGAGCGATGAGAACGATAATAGGAAGAACAAGGTCGATAACCTTACCCTTAGGATTTGCTTCTACTTCCTTTTCACCCTCAAATTCACCAGTTGTGAAGAGGTCGCCGTTTTCGAAAGCGTTCTTCTCATGGATAGCCATTGAACCATAGTCAAAGCCCATGATTGTGATGCCGATGATGAATACGAATGTGAGAAGTGAATAGTAGTTATAAGGGATAGCTGAGATGAAGAGCTGGAGGCCCTGGCCATCTGGAGCATAACCTGAAACTGCAGCAGCCCAAGAAGAGATAGGAGCTATCATACAAATAGGTGCAGCAGTTGCATCGATGAGGTATGCAAGCTTTGCACGAGAGATCTTCTTAGAGTCTGTTACAGGACGCATTACAGAACCTACTGTAAGGCAGTTGAAGTAGTCATCGATAAAGATGAGTACGCCAAGTGCGAATGTAGCAAGTGCTGCGCCTGCGCGTGACTTGATATGAGTCTGAGCCCAACGTCCGAAGGCAGCAGAACCGCCTGACTTGTTGAGGAGGGCAACGATGATGCCAAGGATAACGAGGAATGCAAAGATACCAGCGTTACCTGAAACAGCCTCTGTTACACCTTCAACTGTCAGATAGTTTACTGTACCAATTGGGCTAAAGTTTGCTGCGAGCAAACCACCAAGAACTGTACCGAGGAAGAGTGAAGAATAAGCTTCCTTAGTAATAAGTGCAAGGCAGATAGCGAATACTGGTGGAAGGAGTGCCCAAAGTGTGCCACCAGCGCTCATGATGCTTCCGGTGAATGAGCAGAGAACGATAAAGAGAATTACAAATGCAATTGCGCCTATCGCTGTACCGGAAATCTTCTTTTTGTTTTCCATAATGAAAACCCCCAATGAATAAATTCCAATAAAAAAAGTCGTGATACTATCACGACTATCCAATAAGAATATAGTTATGACAGCTCTCCACTAATTAGTGACAGTCCGCTATGTATTTCATAGCGACCCAGCTACAAGCTTAAAAACCTCACTTGCGCTTCGGCGGTTTTGCCCTTCGCCCAACACCCGTGTTTTCGGTTGCGTTGGGGTACTCATCAAACCCGCGCCTCTATCAAGACTTTTTAATTGTATAAGTATATTAACACATTAAAGTGTTAAATTCAACAGAAATTATGCTTTTCCAGTTGAGCCAAATCCGCCACGGTTTTCACCATCGAGATGCTCAACCTCCAAGAAGTCGATCTTTGGCTGATTTTCCATTATACGGAATTGGCAGATTCTGTCGTTTACGTGGATCTCGGTGTCGCGCATTGCAAGCGCTGGCCAGAACCACTGGTCGTCATCGCCGCAGTATGACGCGTCAATGACACCCATTGAGTTGGTCTGGATAAGTCCAAAATTCTTGTAGGTACTGGAGCGCGGCACCACATGTGCCTCGAAGCCCTCCGGCAACTCAATGGCTACGCCGAGTGGGATAAGACGCCACTCGCCTGCCTTCATTACAACGTCCTCTGCGGCACGTAAGTCGATCCAATCCGACTTGCCATCGATGTAACGAAGCTTCTCTATCTTGTCTGTAAAGTATTTTACCTTGACATTCATACAAAATACTCTCCTAATATGAGTAGAGCACCTCGCAAAGAGGTGCTCATAAAGTTTAACCTACTGGTGTCTGTGCAGCTGGTTGCTGCTGAACAGCCTGTTGCTGTGTAGGAGCCTTGGTTGTTGTAGGTGCCTGTGTTGTCTGTGATGAAACATCGCCAGCGTCAACCTGAGTGTAATTTAAGAATATGTTACTAATAGCATTAGGTGATGGAGTACCAAACTCAACCATTGTAAGTGAGTAATCTGTCTGGCTCTCGATTCTAGCGTATGCTACAAGTGCATCTGTGTTATCAAAGAAGAAGCTATAGAGAACGCCCCACTTATCAACATATTCCTCATGCTGATAGTCCTTAACAGAAAGTGTGCTTGCCTTGTCTGTTGCAGTCATTGTGATCATATCAGAAGCAAGTTTCTCTGACTGTTCAAATACAAGCTTAAGGCTTGCGATGAGCTGCTGTGTCTCTGTTGAAGCAACTGAAAGGTTCTTCTCATTGAGCTCAACATACTGATTACCTGTTACACAGTAGAGTGTGCCATTTTCAGTCTTAACGAAATCATAGCCCTGGCTCTTGATAGAAATCATCTTATCCTTGCCAATCTGAGTGAACATTTCCTCATTTGTACCATCAGTAGACATAATCTTAAAGTAATAGTTGTTTGAAGCAATAAGCTCAAGATAAGGCTTTAAGAGTTTGCCATCAAATGCTGAAAGGTCAATTGAACTGCTACCTGAGCCGTTCTTATCCTTATAATCTGGTTCTAGGGTTGGGTCCTCTCCCTTGTGGCATGCACAGAGTGTCAAAGCCATTACAAGAGTGAGTAAAATTGCGATAAATCTCTTCATATTGAGTCCTCCTCAAAATTACCTATGTATGTTACCATAACCCCATTTTAAAGTCAATGAATTCTCCTATATAATAGGTATTACCATTTACTGTGAACCTGCTCGCAGAATGCCTGCATATCCTTAATCTCTAAAACTGTACCATCATCAAGTGTAACAGTACCATTCCAGAGGCCTGTGCACTGGTCAGTGTGAGCACCAACAATACCGATGTCGATGCCGATATGTGAGTTAAAGAATGGGTCCATTGTAAGTTCGAAACGACCGTTCTCCTCATGGAATACCCATGGTCTTGATTTTGGATGCTTGTGGTCGTAGTCAACTGTTACCTTACCAAGCTTGTGAGCAACGCCGTCATAGAAGAGGCATGTCTCGGTAGCGTCAGTGTCATCACCAAAACCAAATGTGATTTCAAAGCCGAAAAGCTTGTCGTTGATGTATGTTGAGCCATTGCCCCAAATCCAACGGATGTCGTGAGCCCAAACGCCACGACCCCAGTCAAGTACACCAAAGCTGTTGTTTGACTTGTTGAATTCGAGCTTTTTAGGTCCGATCTTTAAGAAGCCAGTTGCTGGCATACAGTTTTCCTTGTTTGTAAAGAAGAAGTGGTCCTTGAGCTTCTTAGAGCCTGATGCGTCTCTCTTCTTCCATGGGATGGAGATAGAGATTGACTCCTGTCCCTCTGGTACAGCAAGGTCCATCTCAAGTGTGAATGGGAGGCCTGTTGGCCAGATTGCAATACCCTTTGCAGAGAGATGACGAGACTTGCCGTCGTATGACTCGTGCATCTTGAAATAGCCATAGTTTCTGTCAACTACGAATGGCTGGTCACTCTGGCGTGGCATTGGAAAACGATTAACTGTATAGATGTGCGCCATAGCTGCACAAAATACAGGAAGGCCTGTCTTCATGTCCGTTACCGTGATGCAGCCTGCCTCTGCCATAGAGATGTTGGCAATAGTGAACTGCATCATATAGCGGTCATTAGAAACCTCATAGAAGTCCCACTCCTTGATACGGAGTGGATGAGCACTGATAGCGTCACGGTTGTACTCAATAAGGCTGTTATGTCTTGCCCAACCTGGCTCTAAAACGTAACCGTTCTCGTCAAGGAGCTTGGTCTTTTTAGTTATCTCATTTTGCTTTTGAATATCTGCCACAATAATTCCTCCTACTTAAAAAATTAATACCCTATTATGATATCATATTGGACAACAAATTGCTATGTTTCCATATGTATTAAAATATGATATAATATTCTTCGGCTAATATGCTGGAATAGCTCAGTTGGTAGAGCAGCTCATTCGTAATGAGCAGGTCGCGTGTTCGAGTCACGTTTCCAGCTCCACAAATTATAAAGGAGGAGCGCAGTATGGATCAAAAACGTATTGAAAACTTGATGTTTAGCTTCGTTAGCAGTCAATTCCTTTACAACACCATTATTGATCTCGACGATGACTGTTGTTACACACTAATCAATCGCGATCCCGGATATATCGAGCGCACATTCGATGAGTTCGTTGAAATAGCTGACACTATCATGCATCCCCTCTTTAAAAACAAGCTCAAAAACGAACTTAAAAGACCTTACCTTGAGGCAGCTTATGCCAGGGGCCAGACACTCCGTGTTGAGGCATTGATGCAGGGCTTTGAGGACCACCAGTTCCACTGGTTTAGGATCCGTCTTGTACCACTCAAGGACGAAACTGGTCACGTAGTTTTCTTCTTTAACGTCTTGCTCATCGATGACGACGTTCGCAAGACCGAGGAGAACAGAGCTGAGATATTTAACAAGGCAGTTATGGAACAGCTCGTTTATAACTACATCCTTGTAT
>JAUNQL010000095.1 GCA_030536195.1 Clostridia bacterium
CCAATAAAGTTTAATATACACATTAATTATACTAAAAATTGGTTATTAATCATATTAATAATATTGATAATATTTTGGCCAATCTTTAAGCATTTTGACAAAAAAATAAGGACTAGGTTTCCCTAGTCCTTGGTGACTCATCGGGGATTCGAACCCCGGACACCTTGATTAAAAGTCAAGTGCTCTGCCAACTGAGCTAATGAATCATATAAAGGCGCCTAGAAACTAGGCGCTACTTTACTATTAAACGAAAAGTGTAACTGCGATAGTTACGATAACAAGTACAACTAAAACTGCACCGAGGATGATTGTGAGCTTTGATAAAGCAGCATCCTTGCTGTGGCCCTGTGTCTTGTCAAAGAATGAAGATGATGAGCTGCCGTTTACAGCAGATGCATCAGCCTGTCTGTTCTTCTGAAGTAAAACAACTACTGTCAAAAGTACAGAAACGATTATAAGAAGTACTGCAAGTACCATCTGTAATGTCGTCATATGTTAACCCCCTAAAGCGGATATTCTGTAGCAACTATGGTATTTTAACATAGTTATTATTAATATGCAAGAGGATTTTATAGGGATAATTGCTCCCCTTCAGCGTCCTCTGGGAGTGGCAATGAACCGAGTGCAGGGAGATTCTTGGTGCGATAGCGATGAGGCTTTGAGAACTCGCCTTCAACGTATGGGCGAACACTCATGAGACGCTGTCCCTTCTTCATTGTCATGACACCAACACCGATGGTGTCCTTAGTTGTTTTTGGCGTGATCACAGCGGTGCTCAAAATGAGCATACGACCAGAACTTGCTGTGAGTACAAGGTCTGTATCCTCCTTGATATAGAGGGCTGTGACAAGTGGAGACTTGGCACCATAGGCCTTGATAAGTTTCTTACGGTTTGTCTTGGTAGCGTAAGCAGACATATCAACCTTGGCTACCTTACCATTCTCAAAGAAGAACAACATGTAACCCTTGAAGTCGTCTGTGATAGCCATGTATTTAACTTCTTCACCCTCATCAAACTCAAGTACTGATGGGATGTAATCACCAAGAAGGGATGCCTTGGAATCAGCAAAGTCAGCAACGCGTGACTTGTATACCTGGCACTGATTTGTAAAGAAGAGGAGTTCCTTGGCATTGGAGCTCTCCTCCACTCTGATAATCTTGTCGCCTTCCTTGACCTTTTGCTCGCCACTCATACGAAGTGACTGAGGTGTAATCTTCTTGAAATAACCAGCCTCTGAAAGGAAAATTGTAAGCTGGTAATCCTCTACCTGCTCAACTTCCTCTTCCTCATCAACCTCTACCTCATCAGAGTAGATAATCTCTGTCTTACGAGGTTGACCGTACTTTGCTGACACTTCCTTAAGTTCTGCAATGATAATCTTCTTAATACGTGACTTGCTGTTTAAGATATCCTTCATATCCTCGATATCTTCCTTAAGCTTATCAACGTCAGCAAGTCGCTTCATTACGTACTCACGGTTTAAGTGACGGAGTTTAATTTCAGCAACAAACTCTGCCTGAATCTGGTCGATACCAAAGCCAATCATGAGGTTTGGTACAACCTCTGACTCCTCCTCTGTCTCACGTACAATCTTGATTGCCTTATCGATGTCGAGAAGAATTTTCTGGAGACCTTCTAAAAGGTGTAACTTCTTCTCGGCTCTATCGAGATCAAAGAAGACACGGCGCTTAACGCACTCTGTACGGAACGCAATCCACTCATTTAAGATTTCCTTAACGCCGAGTACCTGTGGTGCGCCACCTATCAAAACATTGAAGTTACAAGCGAATGAATCCTGAAGCGGAGTTGCCTTGAAAAGCTTCTTCATAAGCTTATCTGGGTCGGTTCCACGCTTTAAGTCAATTGTAATTTTAAGACCAGATTTATCTGTCTCATCACGAACATCAGAAACCTCCTTGAGGTTACCACCCTTAGTCTTCTCTATTATCTTGTCGATAATATCGTCGACAGTAGTAGTATAAGGAATTTCTGTGATGTCGATACAGTTGTTTGCCTTATCATAAGTGTACTTGGAACGAAGTGGAATTGAACCTGTACCACTCATGAGGACCTCGCGAATTCTAACTGGGTCCACAAGTACCTGTCCACCACCTGGGAAGTCAGGCGCCTTAATTGCCTCAAGGACATCATAGTCGTCGTCCTTGATAAGTCCAATTGTTGCCTCACATACTTCTGAAAGATTGAATGAACAGATGTTACATGCCATACCTACGGCAATACCCTTGTTGTTGTTAACGAGGATTGATGGAAATGTAACTGGAAGGAGTGATGGCTCCTTCATTGTTGCATCGTAGTTATCAACCATATCAACTGTATCTTTTTCGATATCTCTAAAAAGTTCAACTGATATCTGCTCAAGTTTTGCCTCTGTATAACGTGACGCTGCGTAAACCATATTCTTGGAATATGCTTTACCAAAGTTACCCTTTGAATCTACGTAAGGGTGAAGCAGCGCCTCGTTACCACGAGCAAGGCGCACCATTGTCTCGTAGATTGCAGCGTCACCATGAGGATTGAGCTGCATTGTACGACCAACGATGTTGGCGGACTTGATACGTCCACCAGTCAAGAGACCCATCTTGTACATGGTATAGAGGAGTTTACGATGAGATGGTTTAAAACCATCTATCTCTGGAAGGGCACGAGACATAATAACGCTCATAGCATATGGCATATAGTTTGTCTCAAGTGTTTCGACAATCGGCTGATTGACTACTTCACCGGCGCCAAGTATGTGGGCATTTGGATTTTCTTCCTCATGCTTTACCACTGGTTGCTTTGGTTTGCGTGGTGCCATCTATTCCCCTCCTTACTGTAAATCAAGCATGTCGAGGTATTGGTAACCCTCTTCTGCTATCTTAAGTTTTCTGCCCTTTAAGTCGTCTCCAAGGAGGACTTCAAAGGTCTCAAGTGTGCTCTCAACATCCGACTCATCAATCTTGATAAGACGGCGTGTCTTAGGATTCATAGTTGTGAGCCACATCATATCAGCGTCATTTTCACCAAGACCCTTGGAACGCTGAATTGTATATTTAGCATTGCCGATTTCAGCAAGTGCTTCTGTCTTCTCAACCTCAGTGTATGCAAACCATACCTGGTCCTTACATCTAATCTCATAAAGTGGAGACTCAGCGATATAAACCTTGCCCTCACGGATAAGTGTTGGCATGAGGCGATA
The DNA here is from genome assembly GCA_030536195.1 of Clostridia bacterium. Classification (GTDB taxonomy): domain Bacteria; phylum Bacillota; class Clostridia; order Oscillospirales; family Acutalibacteraceae; genus UBA1227. Next base: position 3,201 of record JAUNQL010000095.1, read on the forward strand.
AATCATAGCAAGGATAAGAGTTCTAATCTGATAACCATCGACATCGGCATCGGTACAGATGATAATCTTGTCCCAACGAAGGTTATCAAGTGAGAATTGGTTCATCTCTTTTGTCTTAGTAGCAACTTCAACACCACAGCCAAGGACCTTGATAAGGTCAGTGATAACATCACTCTTAAAAATCTTGCTGTAGTCCGATTTCATGCAGTTTAAGATCTTGCCTCGAACTGGTATTACCGCTTGGAACTCTGAGTCGCGCGCCTGCTTACAGGAGCCGAGCGCAGAGTCACCCTCTACAATGAACACCTCACGGCGTGAAACGTCCTTGGTACGGCAATCTACAAACTTCTGAACACGGTTAGTCATATCCATTGACGCCGTGAGAGACTTCTTGATTGAGACCTTAGCCTGCTCCGAATGAACGCGGGCGCGCATGTTGATGAGTACCTGAGTACAGATCTTGTCAGCGTCAACCTTGTTCTCGATGAAGTAGACCTCAAGCTGGTGCTTGAAGAAGTCTGTCATAGCCTCTTGGATGAAGCTGTTTGTGATTGACTTCTTGGTCTGGTTCTCATAAGAGGTCATTGTTGAGAAAGATGAAATTACAAGAAGCAAGCAGTCATCGATGTCCTGCATCGTAATCTTGCTATCAGACTTCTTGTACATATTGTTGTTCTTGAGATATGCATCAATCTGTGATACAAAGGCTGAACGTGCTGCCTTATCCGGTGAGCCACCGTGCTCGAGCCAGGATGAGTTGTGGTAGTACTCCTTAATCTGGTGCTTGTTGGAGAATGCAACAGCACAAGAGATTTTAACCTTGTACTCTTCCTTGTCATCACGGTCGCGACCGCGACGCTCCGTCTCCCAGAACTGTACCTGGGTCAGCGTCTCGTCGCCAGCGATTTCATTGATATAGTCAACTATACCCTTTTCATAGCAGTACTCATAAGTCTCAAATGCATTGCCACCAACCTGGTCACGGAGGATAAATGTAACACCAGTATTTACAATAGACTGACGGTGGATAGCGTCCTGGTAATACTCAAGAGGAATATCGATATCTGTAAATACTTCAAGGTCAGGCTTCCATGTGATGATAGTACCTGTATCCTTCTTGGAATAAGGTTCCTTTTTAAGCTCACCTACTGGATTACCCTTTTCAAAATGCATTGTGTAAATCTGACCATCACGTTTAATTTCCGCATCCATGTACTCAGATGCGTACTGAGTAGCGCAAAGGCCAAGACCATTAAGACCCAAAGAAAATCCATAGTTTGAGTCAACAGCATTTGTATTGTATTTACCACCGGCATACATCTCACAGAATACGAGTTGCCAGTTGTATTGCTTTTCCTTTTCGTTGTAGTCCATTGGAATACCACGACCGAAGTCCTGTACGCTGATGGACTTATCAAGGTAGCGTGTAACAACAATCTTGTTACCGTGACCTTCACGAGCCTCGTCTATTGAGTTAGAGAGAATCTCAAAGAAGGCATGTTCGCAACCATCAAGAGCATCCGAACCAAAGATAACTGACGGGCGTTTACGAACCCTGTCCGCGCCTTTGAGTTGGGATATATCTTCGTTGCCATACTCAGATTTCTTAACTGCCATAATTCCTCCGATAA
>JAUNQL010000096.1 GCA_030536195.1 Clostridia bacterium
CTTAATCTCTGGATTCTTTGGAGTAACAGTATTCTACACAGCACCGTACTTCTATCTCGTGCTGGGTGTATGCCTTGCAGGACTTACAAAACAAGAGGAAAGACAAGAAGCACTAGGGGAAACCTAGTGCTTCATTTTTATTTGTTTTTAAATTGTTGTTTCATTCGCTGTTCCTTGTTGAGGATCATCTTGCGAAGACGGAGTGACTCTGGAGTTACCTCCAAGAGCTCATCGTCAGCGATGAATTCCATACATTGCTCGAGGCTGAGCGTTGTTGGTGGAACAAGGCGAAGCGCGTCATCTGAACCGGATGCACGTGTGTTTGTAAGATGCTTGGTCTTACAAACGTTACAAACGATATCCTCATTCTTTGCACACTCGCCAACAATCATGCCCTCGTATACTTCAACACCAGGACCGATGAAGAGCTTGCCTCGCTCCTGAGTGTTAAAGAGTCCATAGGCATTGGACTCGCCTGGCTCGTGTACAACGATTGAACCACGCTCACGCATCTGAATGTCACCCTTGTATGGCTCATAGCCATCAAAGATCTGGTTCATGATGCCGTTACCGTTTGTGTCGGTAAGGAACTCTGCGCGATAGCCGATAAGGCCACGTGATGGAACTGAGAACTCGAGGTGAGTTGATCCACCTTCGTGAACTTGCATGTCACGAAGTTCTGCTTTTCTTGAACCGAGCTTCTCGATTACAGTTCCAACGTATGCCTCTGGAACTTCAACAACGAGGAGTTCCATTGGCTCTAAGAGCTGACCATTGTCGTCACGCTTGTAAATAACCTTTGGACGGGAAACTGCAAATTCATATCCTTCACGACGCATTGTCTCGATAAGAATTGAAAGGTGGAGTTCGCCACGTCCTGATACTTTGAATGTATCTGTTGAATCGGTCTCTTCAACGCGCATTGAAACGTTAGTTTCAACCTCTTTGAAAAGACGGTCTCTGATATTTCTTGATGTTACAAACTTACCTTCGCGTCCAGCGAATGGTGAAGTGTTAACGATGAAGTTCATTGAGATTGTTGGCTCATCAATCTTGATGAAGTCCATTGGCTCAACGCAATTTGGATCACATGCTGTTTCACCGATGTTGATGTCAGCAATACCTGAGACACAGATGATTTCACCTGCAGCTGCCTGCTCAACCTCGGTACGTTTAAGTCCCTCAAAAGCATAGAGCTTTGAAATCTTAACGTTCTGCTGTGAGCCGTCAGCCTTACAAAGTACAACCTGCTGGTTGCGCTTTACTGTACCACGCTCGATACGGCCTACGCCGATACGACCAATATAATCATCATAATCAAGGCTTGAGAAGAGCACCTGAAGTGGCTCATCAACTTCACCCTTTGGTGCAGGAACCTCTTTGACAATTGCCTCAAAGAGTGGGCGCATGTCGCCACTTCTGTCCCTTGAGTCCTCAGATGCATATCCCTCTTTTGCTGACGCAAAGATAACTGGGAACTCAATCTGGTCCTCGTTAGCGCCGAGCTCGATAAAGAGGTCGATAACCTCATCTACAACCTCGGCTGGTCTTGCACCAGGTCTGTCTATCTTATTGATAACAACTACTACTTTTTTCTTGAGACCAAGGGCCTTTTTAAGTACAAAACGAGTCTGTGGCATACAGCCTTCAAAAGCATCTACAAGGAGCAATACACCATCAACCATGAGCAAGATACGCTCAACCTCGCCACCGAAATCTGCGTGGCCCGGAGTGTCGATGATATTGATTTTTGTGTCGCCAAAATGTACTGATGTGTTCTTGGAAAGAATGGTGATACCACGCTCACGCTCAAGATCGCCTGAGTCCATTACACGGTCCTCAACTGTCTCATGTGAACTAAATGTACCACTCTGCTTTAAGAGCTCATCAACCAATGTTGTCTTGCCGTGGTCAACGTGAGCAATTATTGCAACGTTTCTAATGTCTTCTCTAAGTTTCAAATATAACACCCTGTCTCTTAATAATACCTATAATGATAAAACCGAGATAGAATTTTAACACCATACCTTGAACTTTGCAATACTGAATGTTAAAATGTTTTCGTACAAAATAATAGTCCAGGGGCGCTGAATGTTCTTCGGCTGAGATTCGGACCACCAGTCCATGTCCCTTAGACCTGATCAGGATAATGCCTGCGTAGGAAAGGAAGTATTCCCATGAAAAACAATAAAACATATCGCCTAGTCGTCACTGCCATGCTTATCGCCATTGCTACTGTGTTAAATGAATTTGCAGTGGTACAGCTCCCTTATGGTGGTGGCGTTACCATTTTTAGCCAGGTTCCAATCATTGCTCTTGGCTACATCTTTGGCCCGGCATGGGGCCTGCTTTCCGGCTTTGTAATGTCGCTATTTCAGCTCATTTTTGGCCTCTCAAACCTAAGCTATGTTAAAGGTTTTTCAAGCTATTTGATTTTGATTCTTTTTGACTACTTGATTGCCTACACCGTGCTCGGTCTTGGTGGCATCTTTAAAGGTAAATTTAAGAGTAGTTATATAGACTTAAGCCTAGGTACTGTGCTCGTTTGCGCACTTCGTTTATTGTGCCACTTTATCAGCGGCGCGACAATCTGGGCTGACTATACAAACGGCAATTCAATTGGTGCAGTTCTCACTTATTCAATCACGTACAATGCGGGATATATGATTCCAGAAACAATAATCACAATTGTTGGAATTTTAGCACTGAACAAGTTCCTTTTTCCAAGACTTGATAAAAACGGTGTTTTAAAATAAAACCAAAGAAGGAGTGAACCGTACTTTGGCAAAAGATAAAAAAGCAGAAGAGCTCGAAGAGCTCGTTAAGGAACTTCCTGGCGAGGAAATTCCTCTCGATGTCAATCCAGAGGGCGACGACAAGATTCCCCTCGATCCAAGCACTGGACTCGACCCAGAAAAACTTGAGAGCGAACTCAACGACTTAAAGGATCTCGTCCAAGGTGAGATTGACAAGATGATGGAGGAAAACCCTGACGCATCTTGGAAGGAAATCGTAAAGGAAGCCAAGGATGGCAAGACAAAACACAGCAGTGGCAAGCTCTGCGAGTGCTGTGGTGAAAACGAGGTCGATGATGACGAGCAGTACTGTGAGTCATGCCTTGAGACAATGAAGCACTACCCATTTTCATGGTGGAAGCTCATTGCTCCAATCGTAGCAATTATATTGCTCATCCTCGCATTTAGTTACTTTGCTATCTCATTCTCTGTTTTCAAAGAGACGGTTTCTGCCAATAAACTTGCAAAGGCTGGCAAGCTCAACTCTGCGCTTGCAGCTTACGACAGCATCAATACCGAAATTAAAGTAACAGACGACAACTTCGGTGGCAGATACCTTCGCTACCAAGTTGACCTCTATGAGAAAATCGGCATTGATAAGTATGAGGACCTCTCAGAGTTCATCGAGAAGTACTTTACAGAATCTGACCTTGCAAAGTCTAAGAACAAGAGCGTCAAAGAGGCCAAGAACAAAATTGATTCATATCAAAAACTCTACGATTGCTTCAACGATGTGTACAATGTTTCAATGACCTACGATGAGTTCGAGGAAGCTTTTGACGAGAAAATCAAGGGCAAGGACTTTGATCAGGCTCAGATTTATTACTACAAATACTACGCTGCCAACGTTTTAGGCGAGGATATTTCTATCATGCGCGAAAACGTTGAGAAGATTAAAGAAGTTGACCCAGACAACAAGTCTCTCTACCTCCCTCTCCTCGCTGAGATTTCCCTCAACGAGCAGAAGTATGACGACATGCTCAGCTACGCAAATGAACTTTCAGAGTTCAACTGCGAGAGCCCTTATGTATATCTCTACAAATCTGTTGCATACCGCTTCAAGGGTGACCTTACCAAGGCTGCCAAGGCTTGTAACGACGGCCTTGAGGTTAACCCAAGTGATTCGCTAATCAACTACCAGATGGGCATTATCAACCTCCTTATGGACAAGCCAAAAGAGGCGCTTGCTAATGCACAAACAGCGTACGAAAGTGCTGACACAGCAAACGCTTACATCTCAGCTGCAAGCCTCTTCTACCTCTGCGCTGGCCTCCAGGAGGACAACGAAACTATGGATGCCATTGATGAGGAACTTTCCTACTATGGATTCACTCTTGCAACAGAGGTTGAGAAGGTTCTCACTGATGAGATGACCATTGAGGACATCTTCACAAGCGGAAAGGGGGATTTCACATGGGCACAATAAATTTCATTATTAAAGTCCTGACATTCCCTGGCGCTTTCCTCAAGGGATTTTTAGAGCAGTTCGCCTGCCGTATGTTTGAGGTACCAGTTGAGTTCTCAAGATACTATCAGAAGAACGAACTTTGCGGTCACGTTGAGCACATGCTCGCTCCGAAAAAAGGCAGTTTTGGAGTATGCTTCCTTCCACACATAATCAGTCTTATCTGTGGACTTGCCTTCCTTGTTCCAGCAGCACTCAACTCTGTATACCTTGGAAAATTTAATCTCTTCGGTATCCTCTTTACATATTTTGGCATCTCTTGCCTTTTGAACTGTTTCCCTCTCATCGAGGACGCAGTAAATATGTGGGAACATCTTTTTAAAGATGAGGACACCAAGTTAATTTCCAAGATTGGGCTTGCAATTCCAGCAGCTGTTATGTACGCTGGTGCATACCTTGAGCGCTATTTCATCACAGTGCTCACAACGTTTGGATTTGCTTATGCAATCCCATATATTTTTGCATTGTTTATAAAATAAAATTAAGGCTCCCGAGTCATCGGGAGCCTTTTATTTTAATCTTCGAAATATTTGAATGTTGGCATGTAA
>JAUNQL010000005.1 GCA_030536195.1 Clostridia bacterium
GACTCAGTGCTGTTTGCTGCGAAGTGCTTGATTGATGTACCAATACCCTCTGCCTGAACAGCGTTGATGAAAGCGGCACCAAGCTCACCAGCAAGTACTGGATCCTCAGAATAATATTCAAAGTTTCTACCACAAAGTGGTGAACGTTTAATGTTGATACCAGGTCCTAAAAGAACTGAAACACGCTTAGCCTTGCACTCATTTGCAACTGTCTTGCCGACATGTGCTAAAACACCACGGTCGAAAGAAGCAGCGAGAGCTGTTGCTGATGGGAAGCATATTGCTTTAATTGCTTTGTGGTTTTCCTCCTTGCGAAGGCCGTTAGGGCCGTCACTTACCATGATGCTTGGAAGACCATATTTAACAGCAGACCAAGTGTGCCAAAAGTCAGCGCCTGTTACGAGACGGGCCTGTTCTCTTAGCGACATGTGATTTACAAGCTCTGTGTAATCCATAAACGATTCTCCTCAATAATTGCTATACGTTTAATAATTATAAATATACAGATAAATTATACACAGTACTACTATAAGGGTCAAGAAAAACAACATTTTACTATCCTATTTAGTCCACTTATGTTAAAATAATGGATAGATTAAGTGACAGGAGGAAAAGGTTTGCTTAAACGTCTCACTATTAAATTGACGCTTGTCATATTAATACTTTCTATGCTTTTAACGCTCACCGCCTGCAAGAAAAACAAGTCAACTGCAGTGAGTGCTCCAATAAATAACGTCCCTGTTTCGTACGACGCTCAGATAGCTGAGGGCACTGACCTTGAAACAATCATCAACAACTGTTTTGAGGGTCTTGTCAGGATCGACAAGAGTGGCAACATCACAAATGGTGTCGCCACAAGTTGGGACATCTCAAGCGATGGCCTCACATACACATTCCACCTAAGAAATGCCTCTTGGCGCGTCCCAAGTAGCGCCAAGGATTCGCTCGGCGAGGAGTTCTACAACGGCATTAACAAAACAGTTGTAGCAGATGATTTTGCATACGCTATCAAGCGCGCAAAGGACCCTATAACCAACGCGCCCGGCGCATCATATTTGAATGTTGTTGAGGATGCATACGCTAAGGATGACAGTACTTTGATTGTCAAATTATCGTCCCCATCAGAGGGCTTTTTGACAACACTTGCGCTACCAATTTGTATGCCTTGCCAAGAGTCATTTTTCGAGGAATGCGCCGGCCGATACGGTCTCTCAACAAGCCTCCTTATGTCAAATGGCCCTTACTACTTAGGCCTGTTTGACGAGGAAAACGGACTTGTAACGCTCAAGAAAAATGCGGACTACGAGGGTGACCATCCAGCACTCTATGACACAGTAAGGTTCTATGTTAAGGATGAGGAAAATCCTAGGAACTACGACATTATGCCAGTCTCAGCGGACGAGGCAAAGAAGCTCGACGAGACATATTCAACTACCAGATATAAAAATGGCGTCAAGGCTTTCTGCCTCAACGCTTCTCATGAACCTTTTGTAACATACAAAAGCATTCGTCTTGCATTTGCACAGTCGACCAACGTCGATGCGCTTGTTGCGGATGGACAGACACGTGCTGAGGGCATCGTGCCATCATGCTGCAACATCCAAGCCGGCGTCTCCTACCGTGCAAATGCCAACGTAATCAGCGGACCTGGTTACGATATGGACGCAGCCGCCCAAGCATTTAAACGAGTTAAGAACGGCGAGGAAAACGTCCAGACCGTCTCTGTTGGAGAGGGTGAGGACTCACGCGAGGGCGAAAAGAAGGATGTAACAGAGGAGTTCAAATTATCACTTAATTTGAAACTTGTCTGCCTTGAAGATGACATTCCTGTAATCAAACAGGCGCTCCAAGATTGGCAGAAGCTCTTCGGTGTAACACTCACACTTTCCCTTGAGCCTTACGCAACTCAGGATGAACTTGATCAGGTTGTAAGAAAGGGCGAATATGACATCGCTTACACAACAATCATCACATCTCAGTTCCTTGCTAGCGACTTCTTAAAGCAGTTCACAACAGATCATCCAAATAACATCATCTTCCTTGAAAATCAGGAATATGACCGTCTCATTAATACAACATACAAAGCCAAAACAAAATCAGAACTCACAGAGGCGCTTATCACCTGTGAGACATCCCTTTTGAACAACGGTTACATTATCCCAACAATCACCAATGATACGTATGTCGCATACAACGACAACGCCAAAGATGTAACCCTTCGACCATCGGGAACTGTAATGGCTTTCTACAAATAGACATAAAAAAACAGGGCCTCAATCCACTCAGCGTGCGATTGGGGTCCTAATTATTCGGGAGAAAATAAAAGGTCCTAGGTGTGGTGGTTACCTATGCTGAGTGGTTGAAGTCCAGTGATGGCAAAAAATTAAGTGGCTTTCTGAAAAGAAAGCCACTTGTCAACATAAGTGTATTTGTCGCAATCTTTTCAAACACGGAAGGCAATTTCGTTTCCAAAACCACCCTGGCTTATCATCCATAGCAATGCCTTAGGACAAGAAGCTCGAAAGCCAATATTCAATTTGTATATTTATTATACAATCTTATGTATAAAAATGCAACCAAGAATTATCTCTCATACCTTCCTGATTTGCCACCATCTTTCAAGATTAAATAGCACTCAGAAATCTCCATTCCTCGGTCAACTGCCTTGCACATATCATAGATTGTGAGAGCGGCAACGTTAGCACCTGTAAGTGCCTCCATCTCGATGCCGGTTTTGTATGTTGTCTCAACTGTTGAGATAGCCTTTACCTGTGTGTCAGAGATTATTTCAAGATCAATTGAGATAGATTCAATTGGAAGTGGATGACACATAGGGATAAGCTCATGTGTCTTTTTAGCAGCCATAATTCCTGCGATCCTAGCACATGAGAAAACATCGCCCTTTGGAACCTTACCGTCACGGATAAGGTTCAAAGTTTCTGGTTTCATTGTAATGACAGCCTGTGCCTTGGCAATGCGATGAGTATACTCCTTCTCACCAACATTGACCATGCGAGCTTCGCCGTTTTCATTTACATGAGTTAGTTCCATGTCTCATAACCTCCAAGTCTCTCTAGTCTTTCTTTAAGTTCATCGCTTTTTAGAACTTTGAGGAAGGCTTGAATTTTTTCTGTATTATAAGCCTCTTCATTTATAAGTAAATCGTATTCCTCATTACAAATTGGAATGAAATCAAGGTCATACGTCTTCGCCGCAGAATAGATGCCAAGACCAGCGTCAGCTGTGCCAGATGCTATCTGTGCTGCAACAGAGGTGTGAGTAAACTCCTCACGCTCATAGCCATAAATCTTGCTCGCATCTATGTTGTTTTGCTTGATAAGGAAATCGCAGAGAATTCTAGTGCCAGATCCCTTTTGACGATTTACATATGAGATGTCATCTCGGGTGATATCAGAGAATTCTTTGATGCCCTTTGGATTGCCCTTCGCAATCATGAGGCCTTGGATTCGCTTGACACCCTTCTCGAGTACAACTCCACCATCCTTGAAATGCTTGTTTACATAGGATGTGTTGTATTCACCTGTCTCCTCATCAAGGAGATGAATAGCACCCATCTGTGCCTCACCACGCTTAAGTGCCATAATGGCGCCCATCGAACCAACATGAGAAGAAGATACTACTGAATCAGGATTGTCCCTCTTTAAAACATCTATAATCTCATCAATTAATGGATCATGGCTACCGATAATTGTAAGAGTATTTGCAAGTTCCTCTTTTGGCCTAAGTAAAGTAACCTTTACTTTGTCACCAGGCTCATATCCTTCACAGTCCTGTGGAACATCTATAATACCATCAGCCTTAACGAAGGATGTTACAACGCCCGCTCCACGATTAAGTGGAGTCGCTATAAACTCACCCTTCTCGTTAATGCCGACACGAACTCTAACAAATTCACGGTACTTAAGAGGTGATGTCATCACCCTGCCGAGTGTTGCTTCAATCTCATCTTGGCGATGCAAATTAGCACCTGTCATAACCTCAATTACAGGCTTCATAATTTGCTCAAGCACTATGATGCCTGAAACAGGATATCCTGGCACGCCAAGAATTGGCTTTGCGCCAGCGTAGCCGAGAATCGCAGGCTTGCCTGGCTTGATTGCGATGCCGTGATAGAGCATCTTGCCGACAGTAGATACAGCCAGTGATGAGTAGTCATCACGGCCAGCGGATGAACCGGCATTGATGATTACTGCATCGCATTCATCCACAGCCTGCTTCATTGTATTTATAATATCCTCTTTTATATCCTTAACAATTGGATACACCTTAGGAGTTGCGCCCCATTCAGCCAAGATGCCAGAGAAAATTGTTGAATTAAATTCAATAATGTCGCCTGGCTTTGGGTCTGTGCAAGGGGCAACAATTTCATCACCGGTTGGGATGATACCAACAACTGGTGGTTTTACTACTTCTACTTCAAGTACGCCACCAGCGAGCATAGCGCCAAGCGCTGCTGGTGCAATCCTCGTATATGATGGGAGAATCATATCGCCAGCGCAGACATCCTCGCCAACCTGGCGAACGTGCTGCCATGGTGTTGCAGCACCATAGAGGAGCACGTCGTCACCATCGCGTACAACGTCCTCTATCATTACTACTGCATCCGTGCCATCAGGCATTGGGTCGCCTGTGTCCACCTGGATAAAATCAGTTGGAGCAAGACGGACAGGTGTTGTCTCGGTTGCACCAAATGTTACAGCCGCAAGCAATGCGATGCCATCCATTGCTGACGCATTGTAGTGAGGCGCACAGATATGTGCGTAAACAGCATTGGCTGTAATCCTGCCAGCTGCCTCAAAGACTGGTATAGTCTCAGCCTTTGGAGCAAGACCCTCGCCCTTAAGCGCTGCAATATAACTTTCAACAGCAATATCGAGGTCCTCGTTTGTCAAATATTCATATTTCAAAACAACTCGACCTCCACTTCATCGCCCTGCGAAACACCCTCGCAGTCGCGTCCAATTCTAATAAATCCATCTATCATAGAAAGGTTGCTAACAAGTCCTGACTTGGCATAGACAGGTTCAACCATTTCCTTGCCGTCCTTGATTACAAACCTCACACCCATGCATTCTTCTCTGCCGTGATTGCTTGGTATTGAGAGTGCAACAGGCAATGTTTTCTTGAGTGATTTTGATGTGCCCAAGTCCCCGCTCATCTTAATAACAAGAGGCTTAACAAAGAGATTAAATACATAGAATGCTGCAAGTGGATGACCAGGAAGTCCAAAACAAGGCTTACCATCAATGTTTGCCAAAATAGTAGGCTTGCCTGGCTTGATAGCGATGCCATGGAAGAGCACATTGCCGAGTTTGTCATACACCTTAAAAGTTGCATCCTTAACACCAACTGAACTGCCACCGGAAACAATCAGCATATCAGATTTCTCCAATGCGTCAGTCACAGCTTTTTCAAGGAGTGGCAATTCGTCTATTACTATACCCACTCTATTGATTTCACAACCGAGTTCCAACAGTGCTCCACAGAGCTCATAGCTGTTGATGTCTCTAATCTGTGCTCCAACAGGATTCTCTGTGACATCGATAAGTTCATCACCTGTCGAAATAACTGATACAACAAGTTTCTTATATACTTTTACTTTTGAATATCCGAGGGATGCAAGTGCTGCAACGTGGCGAGCTGAAAGTCGGGAACCCGACTTTAAAACCGTCTGTCCCACTTTGACATCGTCACCCCTAAAGGTGACATGCTGTCCAGGAGCAGATGGTTTTAGCATGGCGCGTGTACCATCACCATAGTCCTCAGAAAATTCAAGCATTACCATTGCATCCGCGCCAGCTGGCAGCTCGCCACCCGTTGGCACATATGCGCATTCATCCTTGTCAATTGCGAACGTTGGGCTTTCACCCATCAAAACTTCGCCCTTGAAATCAAGGATAGCTGGAATGCTATCTGAACAGCCGAAGGTGTCAGATGCCTTTACTGCAAAGCCGTCAACAGTTGACCTGTTAAAGCCAGGAACATCTTCATTTGCAAGGATATCCTCAGCCAATACTCTGCCAACCGAAGAGAGCAAAGACACCTCTTCAGTAGGAACAGTGATACCACCAAAAGTATCAAATATAATCTTTTCAGCCTCAGTTGATGTCTTAACAGTCAGCATACTTTAGTCCTTCCTAGCACACTCAGATGCTTCGCCGATAAGTATCTCGATACCGTGGCGAAGTGGTTCTATTATTACTTCAAGGCTCTCAACAACTGCCTTAGGTGAGCCTGGCATGTTGATGACGAGTGTGTTCTTTCTAATGCCAGCAGCTGCTCTTGAAAGCATTGCTTTGTTTGTTATCTGCATTGATGCGGCACGCATAGCCTCTGGGATACCAGGAACCTCTCTTGGGCAAACCGCCTTGGTTGCCTCTGGTGTTACATCACGGAGTGAGAAGCCTGTGCCGCCAGTTGTGAAGAGAACATTAGCAATGTCCTCATCAGCGATACGTTTGATTTCTTTTCTTATGATATCAAAGTCATCTGGGATGACTTTGTAGTCAACTACTTCATATCCATAAGGCTCAATAAAGTCCTTGATTGCAGGACCTGAGAGGTCCTCGCGCTCACCCTTGGAGCCCTTGTCAGACATAGTTAAAATTGCTGCTTTTATTTTAATCTGATCACTCATAATTATTCCTCAATTCATCTCAAGTTCCTTAACACAATTGCCCTTGATGTCATCCATCAAGTTGTTAAATGCATCAAGTGCATGTGGGCGTGTATCAGCTCCTATGAGGATGTACATGATGTCGTCACCTACGTCGAGCTTGCCAGAGCCCAGTTCTGCACGAACATAGTAGATGCCCGGCATCTCCTTCGCTCTTGAAACCACCTTGTCTATCATCGTAGCGTCGTATGAAAAAATCATTCCGGTCACAGGATCGGAATCAATACCCTCTCGAACCTGTGCCTTGGCTGTGCCACGAACAACGCCATTGTGCATCAAATACATACCGCATTTATCGGCATCTGGAGCCATCTTGGCTTCCTCTAACCACTTGTTTAGATCTATTGCCATACTAGCCTCCAATCTTGTTCATCGGTCTTTCCTCGATGTCGTCTGCGCCAAAGTAGTCATTAAAGATGTGCTGCTTTGGCTTTTCCATTACTGCTGCTTCAAAAGCAAGCCCTATCTCCTCATCCGTCGCACCCGCACGCATGATGTCACGGAGCGATACGCCCTTGTCATACTGGAGGCAAAGTTTCAAATAGCCCTCCGCAGTTAGACGTACACGGTTACAAGTTTCACAGAACGCACAGGTCATAGCGGAGATAAAACCAATTGAGCCCTTAAAGCCGTCTGGCTTAAAGTATACAGCCGGTCCGTTGCCATGACGACTTGTGTCATCTGCCATTGGACCAAAGCTCTGCTCCAATGTCTCCTTGATTTCCTGCCATGGTACGCACTTTTCAAAGTCGTTCTTGCCAACTGGCATGAACTCGATAAAGCGAACACAGATTGACAGGTCGCGCGCGAGTTCTGCGATTGCTACAAACTCGTCGTCATTGACGCCTCGCATTGCAACGCAATTGACCTTGGTGCGAATACCGCTGGCCTCGCAGAGCTTAATTGCCTCGATTACTTTCTCAAAGCCCTCACGCCTTGTAATCCTCACGAAGCGCTCGGCATCCATCGTGTCGAGGCTGATATTTACAGCATCGAGCCCAGCCGCCTTTAGCATTTCAAACTTCTCAGGAATCAGTATTCCATTAGTGGTAATGGAAACTGTCTCGATTCCTGGAGTCTTCTTAATATCAGCAATGAGGCTCTCGATTCCGCGGCGGACCAGTGGCTCACCACCCGTTAGACGGATGTGCTTGATGCCACGACTTGCCGCAATTCCAACGAGCCTCATTATCTCTTCATATGACAAAATGTCGCAGTGGGACATAGGCGCAACGCCCTCCTCTGGCATGCAATATACACAGCGGAGGTTGCACCTATCTGTAACAGATATTCTAAGGTAGTCTATGTTTCGTCCAAAACTATCTTTCAAATTAATATCTCCTCAAAAGTATTATTTACCCTCGTAATACTTGTCAGCGTGATACTCGAAAAGTGACTTGATAACTGAGTCAACGTTAGAGATTGTAACTGTTGCACCAGTTACAGCATCAACGCCCTCAACTTCCTTGCCATAGCCTTCCCAAGCATCGTAATCAGCCTTGGTCTTGCCAACAAGGTTCTGGAGGTACATCTCATCAAAGTACTCCTCAGAGAACTCATGTGCTGCTTGGTCCTCATCTCCAAAGAGGCCCTTGCCGTCAGCAAATGAGATCGAACGGATTGCGGCATCCTCTGCCTTATCCTTGTTGTTGAGAAGCTCAATGTAGAGTACTGAATACATGTTTGCGCTTGCATCTCGACAAGTACAAGAGATGTATGCTACCTGATATGTTGTAAATGTTGAGTTCGCATGTTCAAAAAGGATAACTGCTGTCTCCTCATTCTTAACACCATCAGTTGCATACTGTGTGAACTTGAACATGTCGTATGGGTTTTCAATTTCTGTCTTGTCGTCTGTTGAAGGAATTGACTCAACTGTCTTTTGACAACCTGTGAGTACAAGACAACCAAGTACTAATGCTAATAAAACTGAAAGAATCTTCTTCATTATTCTGCTACCTCGTGGAGTCTATCAAAATCAATATATGCATAATCTGCACGCCATGTGGCGTCGATTACAGTGCCGTCTGCCTGCTCTGGGTAAACGATGAGTTCAAGACCATTGTCGCCCTCGTACTGCCATGCAGCACCAACGTTGTATACCTTGCTCTCATCCCAACCGAGGAAGATAAGGAGTGTCCTTGTCATGCCGGCATATCCGCCGCCACCGCAGATAAGGAAGATGTTCTTATCCTGTGGGAAGAGTTCCTTCATTATCATCTCGGACTCCTCATAGTTTGGAGTAGCACTCGCTACTGTGCCATCCTCATTCCACTCAATAGTGTAGAGGCAGTTGCCATCATACGCACCGTCAACTGGGAGTGCCTGGAGTGTTCCGATGTATGGGAAAGGAGTTACCTTAAAGCCCTTGATTGTTACTGACAAGTCAGCGTCGCCGCCGATTGCAGCATAATCAGCTGGGTCAAAGAGTAATCTCATATCGCGATAAACTGTGTCTGTGCGACCAAGCCACTCATCAATATTTTCGATTGTGATGTTCTTGTCTGTGCCGAACTGTGACTCATCGTCAACCTGTGCTACTGGAAGTTCCTTATCATCTGGAGAAGGTTCTTCATTTTTATTAGGTGTGTAAGTTACAGTACAAGCTGCAAAGCAAAGGACCATTGCGAGAACTAAAAGTAATGATACTAACTTTTTCATAATCTCTCTCCTTTAATCTACTTTCCAAAGAATCCATGAGAACAGGGATTCTGTATTTCTGATTACCTTGCCATCAGGGAAGCGCTTCTCAAAGTACTTAAGAACCTCATCGACTTCGTCATCATTTGGTCCCCTATCCCTGATAATATTTTCAACTGTCTCAAACGCTGTCTGTCTACAAAGTTCATACTCATAGTTTATCTCATTGCTATAATACTCCATTGTTGGACAGCAGCCCATCTGCCAGAGGATATTCCAAATGCTGTATGGGGAACTGTCACCAAATACGTTTGTGGTTGGCATGCCAAAGACATTTTGCTTAACCTCATCCTTGAGTGAATCATGGAGGTAAACAAAGCTGTTGTTGAAAGCCCACTTCCTTGTAACTTGGTTAATCTTCTTAATCGAATCAACGTTGTCCATAGCAGGAGTCATAGAAGTGAAGACTAAATCATACTTCTTCTCCCAACCAAGTTCCTCAACTGACTGCTTTAAAAAATCGGCCTCAGCAAAGTCAACATTTGTCAGTTCCTCTTTTACTGCATTGTTTTTAGCATAGTCGAGCATGATTGGAGAGACGTCGCTCAGCATAACAAACTTTGCCGTCCTTGCAAAGATAAGGCCCATCTGTCCAGGACCACAGCCGAGATCAAGCATCTCAGTGTTCTCATCCAATGCGCCTTTCTCGATGAGATAGTCACGCATCAAGTACACTTTTTCGTCCTTTTTAAGTTTAACCTTTGGACTGTCATTACCCCAGTTCTTGGCAAGGCGGTCCCAAGTTTCCTTGTTGTGAACCATGCCATCCTTTGGTTTGGAATCCTCCCAAAGTTTTGCGAAATATTCTATGTCTCTCTCAGCCATAACATACTCCTTAAAATTATTATGCGTCTATTATATCATAATGTAACCTTTTGAAAAAGAAAAAATAGCGACACCTCAAAACAAGGTGTCGCTATCATATTTTATGCGATTACTCGAGTGTTACAACAAGTTTGCTTGCCCACTTAAGTGAAGCGCCCTGGTTTGTCTCAGTGATGAAACGCATTGGGCCATCAGCATTAGCTACAAGGCCTGTGTATCCCTCATCGTTCTCATCAAGAACAAGTGGATAACCCTGGATAGCATAGCAAAGGATGATTGGCTTCTTAGAGCCATCAGCTGATACTATACCCTTCTCAAGAGCATCCATTGAGAAGATAGACAAGAGGTCCTTAGAGTATCCATCTGTCGCATAAGCGTTAACAGAGATTGGGTTTGAAAGGTCGTACTCAGAGCCGAATGTCTCCTTAACGAGTTTCCAGATATTGATACCTTCACAAGCGCCCAAATCAAGAACTGTGTACTCTGTACGCTCAACGAGATCAGTCATAGCCTCGATCTCTTTAAGTGTGAATACCTTGGACTTCTCTGCGTCGCCCTTCTTGATTGTGATTGTGAATGTATCCTCAAGGAACTCTGTATAGAGCTCTCTATCAGAGTGGTTCCAGCTAGCCATTTCAATAGCTGTAACCTCAATGCTTGCAATGCTCTTAACTGTCTTGTCCTCAGATACGAACTTGAGTGGACCGCCGTCCTTCTCAAGGAGTGGAGAACCTTCCTTAAGAGCCTTGCTTGGATCACCAACACCATAAGCTACAAGTGGAGTCTTGAGACCATCCTTTGGTCTGAGATCACCAACTTTGAATGTCTCAGATGAGCCATCTGTTGATGTGATGATAACTTCATGAGCGTTGTAGCGAAGGCCTGTCTCTAAGAGAATCTCATAGATAGGAACGCCTCTGTAGCGCTCATCACCAAACTCGATAGTCTGAGCAAGTTTCTGCATACCTTCAACATCAGAAACTGTGAATTCCTTATCGCCGTTTACGCCTTCGCCAGTAACCTTAATTGTTGATGTAGCAAGCTCTGCTGCATCGCCATCAAGGTGAGCATACTTATCAGGCTCGATGTCGATTGTGATGCTTGTTACATTCATTACAGATGCTGCATTGCTCTTCTCTGGGTCTGAGCTTGGGATGATGATTGCAAGAGGTCCACCTGCATTGTCAACTTTGTACTCAGCTGGATCCGAATCAGCATATGGGTTCAAAGTTCTGCTTGCGATATAACCCTCATTCTTGTTTGTATCAACAAGTGGAGCACCGTTCTTTGCAAAAGCGATAATTGCCTTCTGATCTGTGATGCCCTTTGATACATTAGTACCACCAGCAAAGAGGTCGTTCATGTCGATAGTGTACTTATCTTTGCCGTTTGAGAATGTAACCTTACCATTTGTGCCAGGAACACCAACTACATCTGAGATGAAGTACTCAAGGCTGATACCCTCATAGATATCGTTGTCGTAGTCCTTGCCGTTTGATACCTCATATACAGACTTAACCTTGGCATTCTTGATTGTATTTGCAGTAACGTCAGCGCTGTAGATGATATTTTCAATATCAACAACAGTCATTGCGTCATTAGAAATTTCCTTGCCGTCAACGTTGTTTACAACAACCTGGAGTTCTGAATCTCTAAACTCCTTAACAGCAGCATTTCTCGAATCCTTGTGAGTGCTGTAGTTGTCCTTACCGCCAACAACGATGTCAGCAAGATACTGAACCTGGTTAGAACCGTTTGCATGGTTGTACTCTGTCTTACCAAAGATTACACGCATTGGTCCGCCGTTGTTTGAAAGACCAGCGATAAATCCGTCGTCGCCATTTGTGATTGTGTATGGATATGAGTTAACGCCATACGCAAGCATTACTGGATAGCCAGTCTTAACAAGGTCAGCGTTAGTTGACTCGTATGTACCGTCATTAAGGTCTGCTGAGTTCTTCTTGTAATAGCCGAAGTTATCAGGATCAGAAAGTTTTGCGATGCTGAACTTTTCTGCTGATGTGTATCCATCGCTTGCATAGAAAGTTACGTATGTATCGTCAGCGTCGTCATCATAATCCTCAGCAGCAGGCATACCTACATAGCGAAGGAACTTGTAAAGGTCAAGTCCCTCATACTCATTTACATACCAATATGTATTGTTAGCAAGTGAGTAGGAATCCTTATAACCAAGTCCGCCCTCTTTGATTGTGCCATCTTTGTTGTACTGAACAAGTGCCTCTAGTTGCTCTACTGTGAAATCAATCTCGCAACCGATTTCAGAACCACTAACTGAGATAACATAGTTTGTGAGGTTAGGATCAGCATAGGCTTCACCACTGTTTTCATCGTGCTTGAAGCCAGGAGTTTTCTCTTCCATTACATAGAGATATGCACAGTTTGAGAATTCCTTATAATCCTTGTTCTTACCATACTTTGTATAGTTGTAAACAAGTTTTAAGCAACCGTCTTCATTGTTGAGTTCCTCAACATAGCCCTTGGTGTGTTCACCAGGATTTGCACCTGAGAATACATAAGGAGCAACAGTTGTCTTACCGTCTGCTGTACCCATACCATAAGTGATGAGAACTGGCTGTCCGTCCTTATGAGCCTTCTCAATATCCTTAAGGGTGAGTTCAGCAATTGTCTCACGGTTTGCATTCTTAAACACTACTTTGTAAGCAGTATCTGTCATTGTGATAGCGCTATCGCCATCACCCATCTCGTTTAAGAGATAATAAACGTCGATGCCCTCATAAGAGAAGCTGCCGTTCTTATCCTTGTAAACACCACGAGCGAGACCGTCATTCTGGTTCTCAAGTTCCTTTGTTGAAAGAGGAACTGAAGCCTGCATACCAGGTCCCTCAATTGTGAGTGTTGCACCAGTGATTGCACTGATGTTGTAAGGGTCGTCGCCACCCTTGCCACCATTTGTAACGTGCTTAAATGGAGAGTTCTTGAAATCCACGTTAGAGAATAGTGTTGCATCATAAGCACAAGCTGTGAGCAAGAACATACTAACAAGCGCTATGAGCAAGATGGCTAAAATCTTCTTGTTTTTCATGCTTTCCTCCTATTCCGCAATTTTATCTGCATAATATTTGTTTACATGATATTCAAATAAGGATTTGATGCAAGAAGTGATGTTGCTAGTTGAAACACTAGCCGATGTCACAGCGTCCACATCAATTCCTTTAATTTGCTTTTTATATCCGCCCCAGGCGTCAAAATCCGCCTTGGTTTTACCAACCATTGGCTGGATGAAATTCTCGTCAAAGTACTCTGGAGTGTAGTCGGTTGTGCCGTACGTTGGGTTACTATCACCCCAGAGGCCCTTGCCCTCAGAGAATGTTATTGCGCGAATTGCGCAATCCTCTGGTTTGTCCTTTGTATTAAGCAATTCAATATACATAACCGAATAATAATTGACACTTACATCCCTACATGTGCAGGAGATAAATGCAATTTGATAAGAGGTAAAGGTGGCATTTGCGTGCTCAAAAAGCACTACTGCTGTCTCCTCTTCCTCCGTTCCACCGGACGCATAATGTGTGTAGTGGAACATGTCGTATGGATTCTCTATGTTGGTTGTCTTCTTATCTTTTTCCTCTCCCACTCCACACGAAGTGAAAGCAAAGAGGAAAGACAGGACAAGCAAAATACTCGCTATTTTCTTCATAAAGTGCTCCTAAGTTTCTCACTGTTTACAAAGGTCAAAACGCCTGATTCCGCAAGGCCTCTGCAGTGACATTCAAATGAATAGTCACACATGCATGCCGAATGGAAAATACCAGAACGAGTGCCTACTGATGCGGTTTTAAAGTCTCGGTTAAAACCTATCGGATTTTGGAATTCATCCGTTTTAATATAGCTGTATGAATACCTAGCACCTGGCTTTTTCTTGATAAATGGGTTGTGGAAAATATAAGGCATTCCAACCGAATTAAACCTCTTGGCATTGAGGAGCGCGTAGTAAAAAAGAACGCCCTCTGAATAGTAGATGCCATCCTCCTCACGGTTTACATCGATCGAGCCCGCCGGCATACAATCATCGTCGATTCCCTCAACAACAATAACGGCAATTTTCTTGCCATTTTTAAGTTGTGAATCGATAAATGCCCTAAACTCAAAAATGTCATTTGGAAGTCCCAGGAGCTTTGAATAAGCTTTTAAGGTCTTTTTCTTTTCGCAGATTTCTTCAAGGGTTGTACCCCTGTTGCCAGTGTTTGTAAGAGCATAGTCATCATCCGCAAAGAGGACGATATCCGGTGTCCTCTCAAGCGCGTAGTCATCGAAAAGTCCAAACTTTTTGACAAACTCATTCCTTGTCATTACAGACTTTATTCCAACCATATTTTGAACGGTCTCATAGTCCTTTTCTGTTGCGCCAAAGACACCACCGATATGTGAATCAGCAGATACATTAAAGTAGCCCTCTAAATCATCGGCATTGAAAACTTTATCAATTTTCTCCATATTGCCGGTGCTGACGATTATAGGCTCGTAATCTGTTTCATCCGCAAAACGGAAAGCCTCGGACAAGATTTTGGCAGCCAAATCCCTTGTCTCTTCTGCACCAATTTTTGAATTAACACGAGTTATCATGCCGTTTGCGTATGAGATGAGCATGAGCTGTGGATCGTATTCCCTTGCTACATCAAGTGCAAAATCCGTGGTCCATTTAAAGACGTCTGGATTTAAATCGCCTGGATAAGGATGCCTCTTGGAAACTTCCTTTGCAAGTTCGAGATAAGGCTTGTTTTCAAATGGCAAAGCCTCACCCGTTTGAAAATCAAACAGGCCTTGCCAACCATTTACATCAAGCAAAATCTCGTACATTTAAAACACTCCTGGCAACTTTTTATTACACTTCGGACAACAACCGTCAACAGCATTGTTGAATACGGTTCCGCCGAGCCAAGCACCTGTGCAGATGCGCTTAATAATCAGCTCTCCACAGTCAGGACAGTATGTATCAACCCACTGTGAGCCCGCGAAATTGCCAAGATATGTGTATGGCAATTTGGTCTTAGCGGTCTCATATATTTTAAGCATTTCCTCGTGTGTCATATCGCGCTCATCTGCACGCTCGTTGTTTGGCATGAGGCGGAAGAGATGCCACACGATTTCTGGATTTACACTGTATATGAAATCCATGATGTCATAGATTTCATTTTCAACAACCTCATGAACTAGAGGCGTTACTATCTCAAGATGAGTTTTCTCATTGAAAATCTTGATATTACGAAGAACTGGCTGTACTGACGACAAGCCCAAATCCTTTTTATAAAACTCATCTGATAATGACTTGAGACTTACGTTGATAAAGTCCATGTTGTCAGCAAGTAGCTGTGCTGTCTCCTCTGTCTCAAATCCGTTTGTGAGACAGCCAACTTTGAGGCCCTCCGCATGAAGTTGCCTTGCAACTTCCAAAGCGGATGGGATAAAGCATGTTATCTCATTTATTGCGAAAACAACGCCCTTCGCATCCATCTGTTTACAGAGCGCAACTAGTGCCTCCGCGCTCTTGTGCTTGAGTTTGCGGGAGTTGTTTTCGTCTATTGCCAAATGTGAGTTGATGCAGTAGCTGCAGTGAGCGTTACAGCTCACTGTGCCCGTCTGTATCACATATTCATTTGGCATTACGTGATAAAACGGCATACTCTCAACGGTATAAGGGTAAAAGTCAATCCAGTCGAATGGTTCACATTCGACTACATTGCCATTTTCACATTTATACCGTCCACATATGCCGTTGCCATTGCTAAGATCGCAACGCCACTCACAAAAATTACACTTCATTTAAAAACCTACCAAGGTAATTTAATCTGGAACTGATCTGTATCACAGTCCCTATAGCCATCGTATGACTTGGTGATTGGCGAATATGAGATGCCTGTCAAAGTGCCAGCGTCCTCATCAATCTGAAGATACATAATTGAGCCCTCATTGCTAGCATCTTGATAGTCAGCCATAATCTGAGGTACCACTCTGCCGTCATCAAGCTTTAAATCAACATAGCCAGCTGCAGACTCATGACCACAGAGAACGAGCTTAACATTTTCATTTGCTTTTACAATACCAGAGAGGAATTCGCCAGTTTCACTGAGCTCAAAATCATCCTCAAGGTACTTGTGTGTACAAAGTACACCTACTCTATCGCTGTACTTTGCAAACATCTCACCAGCGAACTTCATGCAGTCAACGTCTGGGTCGCTACAGAGATAAACAAAGATGAAATCTGTGCTGCCGATAGTGATGAGTTGAGCGTGTGCTTGGCAATCCGCATAGGAGCCTGCAAAATACTCGCAATCCTTGTATGTCTCATCACCAAAGTATTTTGAAAACGCCTCAAAAGGTGCATCACTATTGACATTCTGATCATGGTTACCCGCAAGTACACCATAAGGAATTACGCCATCAAGTTTGCTAATAGCGGCCTTTGCTACCTGCCACTTGGCATCCAAGTCGCCGCCTTCTTGAATGATGTCACCTGTGTGAACTACATACTCAATACCGTATGTGTCCTTGTCAGCAACAAGCGCATCAAAAAGTTCATTATATGTCTTCTCACCATATTTCTGTGTGTCTGAAACAAGGGCAATTGTGTGAATATTGTCGCCTGATTGCAATGCATAAACTGGCTCCGACTCAGCAGATGTAGGCTCCTCTAGTATCCCTGATCCACAAGCAGAGAAGGCAAGAAGCATTGCAAGTGAAAGTACTAAAGCTAAAATTCTCTTCATGATTTATTACTCCCCAGCTGCTTCAACCATGCTGTCACAGCTGCTTGATAAGAACTTAGTTGTTATAGTCTTGCAGTTTGTGCCAGTGCCACCGTTCTTAACCATCAAAATCTCTGCCATAATTGCAAAAGCAATCTCAGCTGGTGTGCCGTCTGCTATATCAAGGCCAACAGGAGTATAGATTGTATCAAGTTCCTCATCAGTTACGCCTTGTGAGCGAAGCATGTCAAAAAGAACTTGCTTCTTTTCACGGCTACCTACCATGCCAACGTACGCTGGCTTCTTCTGAAGCGCACCTTTAAGTCCCTGCGCATCAAAGTCGTGGTTCCAAGCTGCACAGAAGTAATATGCACCCTCTGGAACCTCATCAGAAAGGATTGCCTCCTCGTAACTTGTGCATTTGATGTACTTGTCCGCAAGTTCTCTGCTCTCTGTGATAAGGCCTTCATCACGGTCATCAATAAGGATGGTTGCAAAAGGTAAAAGTTTAGCTGTCTTTAAAAGGCAATTACCAACGTGTCCTCCACCAACAACTACGAGAGTATTAACTGGTGCAAAAACCTCAACGAGCAAGTCCACACCAGAGAAAGTAATCATCTCTGTTGTTTTGCCCTTTGCAATCATTCCCTTAACTATCTTCATACATTCGAATTCAAATTGGCCACCACCAATTGTACCGACGATCATACCGTCAGCATAATAAATCATCTTCTTGCCAGGATTTGCTGTTCCAAGACCGTTGTTATTTACAACAGTCACAATAGCGTATGACTTAAAAGATTTTTCAGCCTTTACCATCTCTTCGAATATATTCATAGTGATTCTCCCTTATCATTATTTGCGCTACGGGAGAGTATGCAAGACGCATACTCTCCCAACGCTTAAGTTAATCAGCTTCTAATTACTAATAATTATTCAGCCTCGAAACCTACTACCATGCTAGCATACTGCTTGTTCATGTCTTCCATAACTGGTGCAAAGTAGATTGTACCGTCAGCAGCCTGCTCCTTGTTCTTCTCGATAGCAACAAGATAGTAGTCAGGGTTTACTGTAAGGTCATAAGTAGCCTTTACGATTTCGCCATCTTCACCAGCGAGGTTACCGAACTTGTCGTAACCGTCAGATGTGATAACCTTTACAGATGCCTTTGCATCAACGCCAGCAGCCTTGAGAACGTCAGCAAGCTTGTAACCTGTGTAAGAAACAGAAAGTGGTTCACCTGTCTCTTTGTCAGTAGCAAGAACCTTTTCGCCGTCCTTGTCGCTGTAAAGATAACCATCAAGCTTTACCTTGTAGATTGTGCAATCCTTAAGGTCAGCGTTTGTGATTTCCTGGCCATTAACTGTGAATGAGAAATCCTTGAATTCAATAGCCTGCTGTGGCTCAGTGAATTCTGGAAGTGCTGCAGCGTCGTCTGCTGCTGGAGCTGTTGC
>JAUNQL010000006.1 GCA_030536195.1 Clostridia bacterium
TCAGTCGGCTTCTCGGTTGGCTTTTCAGTCTGAGAGTCACTAGAAGGTTCGTCCTTGGTAGTATCCTCATCAACCTGCTTGGTTACAGCCTCGCCATCCTTGTTTGTCACTACCTCGCCCTGCTTGTCAGTTACAAGCTCAACAGGCTTGGAGTCCTTATCAGTTGTACCGGTTGGAACATAGACAGTTACCTTTTCAGTTACTACGCTCTCTGGAGCGATAGTAACCTCATGAGTTACCATCTTGGTTGTGCCATCCTTCTTTTCAGTCTTGGTGACTTTAATAGCTGTAGTCTTATAATAATACTTCTGACCATTTTCGGCAGTGGTATCAACATACTCTGGTTTCTCAACTACGGCGATACATACATACTCGCCGTCCTTGGATGTTGCGCGATATACGTTGTACCCTATCGCGCCCTCAACTGGATCCCACTTGAGTTCATTTGCCTTGGTCGGAGCATAGCCCGGCATATCGGCGTCGCCAGAGGCGTACTTTTTCCACCATGCATCGGAGTCGCCATCCTCGGCGAGTTCCTCAGCGGTAGCACCCTTCTTGCCCTTGGCATCCGACTTTTTGCCGTTCTTGCTTGCGACGCAAGCAACAAGGCTGATTAAGAAAACGATGAGTACAGCTATTATGATAAGTTTCTTTTTATCAATATTCAGTTTTGGTTTTTCTGTGTCAGATGCCTCAACAGATTTGTTCTCTTTCTTTTCCTTCATATCAAGGAAGAAATCCTCTGTCTTGTCCTTGACAGAGTAGAAAGCATCTTCGACCTTTGTCCTAAAGTCCATCAAAAAACCTTCCTAGTTTATTTTAAATATTCCTCAAATTTTGGCTCATAAGCGTTGAGGCAGACAGCCGCAACGATAGATGGGCCTGTGTGAGCACCGATTGCACAGCCAACCTGTGTCTCAACGATGTCACGTACGTTGTACTTCTCACGAAGTTCAGCTTTGAGTCCCTCGAAAGAATCGACGTCAGTACCATAGCATGCACCGATAACTTGCTTGTCGAGCTCGACACCGTTCTCGCCGATGAGTTCAACGACACGTGCCATGGCCTTCTTCCAGCCACGAACTTTCTCAGTAGCCTTAAGAGCACCGTTTTCATCTGTCATAAGGATAGGCTTGATATCAAGCATGCCACCTACAACAAATGATGCCTTACTTACACGGCCACCAGCATAGAGGTAGTCAAGTGACTGTACAGCAATTACGTGAACCATGTGGTCACAGAAGAACTGAGCAGCCTCCATGATAACTTCCTTTGGTGCGCCGTTCCTTTGCATCCTAAGGAGACGCTCAACTACGAGGCCGTATCCGATAGATGCACAGTGTGAGTCGATAATTGTAATCTCAAAGTCAGGGTACTCCTCAAGTACCTCTTGCTTTGCCAAAGTTGCAGCCTGGAATGTGCCAGCTACACCTGTTGAGAAACAGATGTAGAGGACCTCATCCCCACGCTTTGCGAACTCAGTGAAATACTCTTGGAACATGAGTTCTGAGATATGATATGTTTTGATTTCCTTAACGCCTTCCTCTTGAATCTTGTAAAACTCATCAGGGAAGATGGATACGCCATCGCGTAAATCCTCGTTGTCTATTGTTACCGGTGTAGGCATTACAAAAAGGCCATACTCATCGATAACACTCTTTGGTATATCTGACGCAGAGTCAGTAATAATACAAAAAGCCATAACTATTTCCTTTCAAAATGGTAAGAGTCACTTACCTAATATTGCCAACTGTTCTTGGGAACAGTATTACATCTCGAATGTTTTGTACGCCAGTTACGTACATAAGCATACGCTCAAAACCTAAGCCAAATCCGCTGTGTGGAACAGAGCCGAATTTGCGAAGGTCAATATAGTCGTGGTAATCATCAATGTTCATGCCACGTACGTTCATAGCCTCAAGCAACTTGTCATAGTCAGCTTCACGCTCTGAACAGCCAATGATTTCTCCTATTCCAGGAACTAAAAGGTCTGTCGCAGCAACAGTCTTTCCATCTGGGTTTTGCTTCATATAGAAAGATTTTATTTCCTTTGGATAGTTAGTTACGAATACCGGTTTCTTGAACACCTCCTCTGTGATGTAACGCTCATGCTCAGTCTGGAGGTCGCATCCCCACTCAACTGGGAACTTGAATTCAACTGGAGCGTCCTTCAAAATTTCAATAGCCTTTGTGTAATCGAGAACTTCAAAGTCGCTATCAATTACGTTTTGAAGTTTCTCGCGAAGTCCCTTCTCGAAGAATCTCTCGAAGAAATCGAGCTCAGCAGGGCACTGCTCCATAACGCTGCGTGTTATGGACTTGATCATATCCTCTGCGATTTCGATTATGTCAGGGAGCTCTGCAAAAGCTACCTCTGGCTCAACATGCCAGAACTCTGCAACGTGACGCGTTGTGTTAGAGTTCTCGGCTCTGAATGATGGGCCAAATGTATATATCTTACCGAACGCCATAGCGGCAACTTCGCCCTCAAGCTGTCCGGAAACGGATAAACCTGTTTTCTTGCCAAAGAAGTCGTCAGCGTAGTACTCCTCTGCTGACTCGTACTTCTTAGCGTCGTCATAGTTTTGAGTTGTTACGATGAACATCTCGCCAGCACCCTCACAGTCTGAGCCTGTGATGAGTGGTGAGTTTACATAGACGTAATGTCTGTCCTGGAAGTACTGGTGAATAGCCTGTGCAAGAACAGAGCGAACGCGGAATACTGCGTTGAATGTATTTGTACGAACACGAAGATGAGGCATTGTGCGTAAGGTCTCAAGATTGGTGCGCTTTTTCTGAAGTGGGTAGTCCTCTGGGCATGCGCCGAGGAGCTCGATGTCGGAGACGTTGATTTCAACGCCGCCGTCCTGTGCAACAGCAGAAGGTACAACTGTACCAACCACCTTGAGTGATGAGCCAAGCTTGGTGAAGTTTGACATCTCGCCTGCCTTGGCGAATGTCTCCTTATCAACTACAAGTTGGATGTGCTTGAGTGTTGTGCCGTCGTTGAGCTCGATGAATGCCATTGTCTTGGAATCACGAGCTGTACGAACCCAGCCACAAACTGTTACTTCTTTGCCGACGTATTCCTTGTCGGTCATTACCTCAATGATGTCTACGTGTTTCATTAATCTTACCTCTATTAATAATAAATAATATAAAAATAAATATAATATAGCACTTTATTTTACCATAACTGTTTGCATAAATCAATTTATTGTGTTAAAGTATTTGCATTATGAGAATAAAATTATCAGAACATTTTACTTACAAAAAAATACTTAGACTAGTTCTCCCCTCCTCGGCAATGATGGTCTTCATATCAATTTACGGTATGGTTGATGGCTTCTTCGTTTCTAATTTCGTTGGGGAGACTTCTTTTGCTGCCGTAAACCTCACGTGGCCTGCAATCATGATCTTTGGCGGTGTTGGATTTATGTTCGGCACCGGCGGCAACGCGATTATTTCAAGGGCGCTGGGCGAGGGCAAGCGAGAGGACGCGAATGCATACTTCTCGCTAGTAATATATGCAACAATCCTAGTGGGAGTGTTGCTGTCCGCCATCGCACTGCTCCTGCGTGAGCCAATCTGCAGGTTGCTCGGTGCCGAAGGTGAGTTACTTGAGAAGTGTATGCTCTACTGCAGTGTCATCTTCCCGTGCATACCATTTTTCATGCTGCAGAACGTTTTCCAAGCGCTCTGCGCAACCGCCGAGAAACCAAAGCTGAGCCTCTACGCTACAATTGCTGCGGGCCTGTCGAACGTCGCACTTGATGCGTTTTTCATTCTCGGATTAAAACTCGACCTACTCGGCGCAGCGCTTGGTACAGCATCCACTCAGGTGCTCGGTGGACTCGTTCCACTCATCTATTTCTGCAAGAAAAACAACAGCCTTTTGAAGCTTGGTAAGACCAAGTTCTATGGCAAAGTTTTAATCAAAACTTGCACCAACGGTGCATCGGAACTTGTTTCAAATATCACACTCAGTCTCGTCAGTATCCTCTATAACTTACAGATGATTAAAATCGCTGGCGAACTCGGTGTTAACGCGTACGGCATCATCATGTATGTCGCCTTTGTTATCATCTCAATCTACATCGGCTACACCGTTGGTATAGCCCCAGTAGTTGGCTACAACTTTGGTGCACAGAACATCGATGAACTCCAAAACGTATACAAGAAAAGTCTCGTAATTACGGCATTTGGAGGTGCATTTGGCGCACTGATTTCAGAGGTTCTTGCAAAACCATTTACCCTAGTTTTTGCAAGTGGCAATCCAGAACTTATAGACATGACCGTTCATGGATTCCGCATCTTCGCCATTGCCTTTCTCTTTGGCGGATTCTCAATGTTCGCATCCGCATTTTTCACAGCACTTGGCAACGGCGCAGTCTCTGCGACCATCGCATTCCTTCGCACTTTCGTCTTCCAAATTATCCCGCTCTACATACTACCGCGCTTCTTTGGAATTGACGGTATCTGGCTCGCGATGCTCACCGCAGAGGTCCTTGGCCTCATCGTAAGTTTTGCTTTCCTTATCGCAAAGCACAAACACTACAATTACTACTAATACAAAGAATAAGACCCGGAAGCCTCGCTTCCGGGTCCTTTTTTATTCATAGTCGTAGTCAAATTTTTCTGGCGTCCAGTCCGCTAACACATCAAGCATATCAACAGCTGCCACCTTGGCATCTGGGAGGTTATGCTCCTTGTAGTTGCCACATTCCTTGCGCTTTGCACCAGGAATTTCACCCTCGAAATCCCTGATAAATGCGAATGAATCCAAGACAAGTTTAAGTACTCCATCAAGGGCCACATCATCGCGAAGGACCATGTAAAATCCTGTGCGACAACCCATAGGTCCGATGTAGATTACGGAGTCCTTATACTCACTATTTCTCGCATAAGTTGCAAAGAGATGCTCAAAGGTATGGAGTGCTCCATTTGAGAGATAATCCCCCATGTTAGGGCGTTTCATACGGATGTCGTATGTCACCACATCACCATCTACACGGGATACATAGATGCCCTTTTGAAGCTTGTCGTGATCAATTGAAAAACTTGCAATTTTATCCATTTTCTACTCCTGCTTTGTAGTTAAAATTTTCCAAATATCCTTAAACTTTGGTGGGTTACCGTAGAGCAAAACGCCTGCTCGATAGATCTTGGCACATGCAATACCAAGGAGGACAATTGTCGCAACTTGGATGCCAATTGAGAGTGCAATTTCCCATACAGCAACCGTACCCATACAGATGCGAACTAGCATAATCATAGGGGCAAAGGTTGGAAGGAACGAGCATACAACAAAGAATGTGTTGTCTATGTTGCCACTTGTCATGCCAAAAACAGCAACCATAAATGCGATAATGAAAATCAAGTTAATTGGCAATGTAAGTGCGCCAAGGTCCTCGGCGCGAGATGCGAGTGAGCCCGCAGCGCCAAACATAAACGCATAAATGAAATAACCAAGGATAAAGAAAACGACGGAGTAAACTGCGACACTTACAGGCATGCCAAAGATGGCTGTAAGTATGTCATTTTCAATAATATCCTTGTTAAATTGATAACTGCCAATGGCAGTAGCAAAGATGATAACTATCTGCAAAAGGCCAGCGGAACCAGAGCCCAAAACCTTACCAAACATCAAGTTCATAGGCTTGGCTGAAGTTATCAAAACCTCCATGCATCTGGTGCTCTTCTCACCTGCGACAGAACTTGCAACGAACTGTCCATAGAGCAAGAGGACCATGTAAAGCACCATAATTACGGCGTATGTGTAGAGGAAACTCTGAGTCTGATCTTTACCCGTAATTACAATGTCTCCATCAATTTGAGTGTTTAGTGCCTCATTCACCTCATCAGGTGAGAGGCCCTTATTTGCAAGGTATGTGTAACGATAATTGGTCTGCAAAATTGAATTGACAATTTCTTGAGCATAGTCATACATACCAGCTGTTTCAACTATGTACTGATACTTAGTTTCCGACTCAATAATTATTGCCGATTCAACATAGCCCTTTTTGACAACTTGCTTCATATTCTTAGACGTTTCCTCGATGATTTCATAGTCATCGCCAAACGCCTCTGAAAGCGCAGCAATCAATGCGTCAGTATCAATATCGCTGTGATTTTGTACAGCGATTTTCTTAGGCTCCTTTTCGCCGCCAAGGTCGTCAATGCTTGTACCTAGGGCGTTTTCAAGGCGAGTAAAGTTGAGTGAGAGCAAGATGCCAATCACGAGCAAAATTGTGATTACCTTAAAAATTTTGCTCTGGAGTTGGCCTAAAAGTTCGAATTTAAATACTGTAAAGAACTGTCTCATTCTGCCACCTCCGTATAGTCAACGAAGATCTCAGCAAGGGATGGTTCGTAGTCTGAAACACCTGAAAAACCGATGTCGGACTTGGCGAGATTTGCCATGAAATCCTTGATTGTTGTGCCGTCAGTCAGCTCCACTTTATAGCCGTTTTCAGCCCTCTCAAAGTTGCTAATTGTTGCATCATTTGAGAGGTAACTTTCTGCCTTTTCATCATCTGTAACAAAGGAAACAAGGTTCTTGGTATAGCTGTGCTTGATATCCTTAATCGTGCCAGAAACAGCAACTTTGCCGCTGTTGATGATGACGATGTTGTTGCAAAATTCCTCGATGTAATTCATCTGATGGCTAGAGAAAATTACAATCTTGCCACCTTCGATAAGTTCCCGAACTACGTCCTTTAAGAGCATCGCGTTAACTGGGTCGAGGCCAGAAAATGGCTCGTCTAAGATGACGATATCAGGGTCGCAAATGAGCGTTGCAATCAGCTGAATCTTCTGCTGGTTGCCCTTGGACAACGTCTCAAGTTTTGCGTCCTTGTACTCTGTCATCTGGAGTTTTTCGAGCAACTCGTCAGCGCGAGATTTTGCAGTCGCCTTATCAAGACCACGCAAATTAGCGAAGTAGATAAGCTGCTCCATAATCTTCTTTTTTGGATAAAGTCCGCGCTCCTCAGGCATGTATCCGACATTGATGTCGCGGATACTGAGAGGCTTGCCATCAAGCAAAATCTCGCCGCTGTTTGGCTCGAAAAGTTGCATAATGATGCGGATTGTTGTAGTTTTGCCAGCGCCATTTCGGCCAAGAAGGCCCAATGCCTCTCCACTCTCAACAGAGAAGGAGATGCCTGATAGCACTTGCTTTTCACCAAAGGATTTGGTGATATCTCTTACTTCAAGTTTCACGCCCCTGCAACACCTTTCATTGTAAGACCGATGCGTTTCTTTTGGAGGTCAACCTCCAAAACTCTAACTGTGATTACATCACCAACAGAGAGTACCTCTGATGGATGCTTGATATATTTGTCAGTAATCTGGCTTATGTGCACAAGACCATCCTGGTGTACACCGATGTCAACAAATGCACCAAAGTCGATTACATTGCGAACTGTACCCTTAAGTTCCATGCCTGGCTTTAAGTCCTTCATCTCCATAACATCGGAGCGAAGGAGTGGTGGTGGCAACTCATCACGTGGGTCACGACCCGGCTTTAAGAGTTCGTTTTCAATGTCGTGAAGAGTTGGCTCGCCAATTGACAAACGCTCCGCCAAAGAGGCATAGCCCTGGCTCTCGATGCGAGTGTGGAGTTCTGGGATGCTGCCTGCCTTAACGTCCTTGAGGTCGTAGCCACAGAGCGTCAAAAGCATCTTAGCAGCGTCGTATGACTCTGGGTGAACACCTGTGTTATCAAGGACATTTTTCGACTCTGCAATACGGAGGAATCCAGCACATTGCTCGTATGCCTTTGGGCCGAGTTTTGGCACCTTCTTGAGTGCTGCACGCGACTCAAAGGCACCATTCTCCTCACGGTATGTAACAATATTTTTAGCAATTGTGCCATTGATACCAGCGATGTGTGAAAGGAGCGATGGAGACGCTGTGTTGAGGTCGGCGCCTACTGAGTTAACGCAGTCCTCAACGACGCCGTCAAGAGCTGTCTCAAGCTCCTTTTTTGGCATGTCGTGCTGGTATTGGCCGACACCAATTGCCTTAGGTTCAATCTTAACAAGTTCAGCAAGTGGGTCCTGAAGTCGACGAGCGATGGACACCGCTGAACGCAAGGAAACATCGTACTGAGGGAACTCCTCAGCAGCAAGTTTTGATGCGGAATAAACAGAGGCACCTGCCTCGGATACTACCATGTATGAGACCTTCTGTGGAATCTTCTTAAGCAAATCTGCGGCAAAGATCTCAGTCTCCTTAGAGGCTGTACCGTTGCCAATTGAGATAATGTCTACGTTGTGCTTGGTGATGAGGCCTGCGATGAACTTTTCAGCCTCTGCCTTCTTAGTCTCACCGTGTGTGACATAGATAACACCTGTGTCGAGGACCTTGCCAGTTGCATCAACACATGCAACCTTACAGCCTGTCCTGTAACCAGGGTCGAGACCGATACATACTTTACCCTTGATTGGTGGCGCCATAAGGAGTGGGCGCAGATTCTGGGCAAAGACCTTGATAGCAGCTGTTGCTGCGCGCTCGGTCAGTGCAGTTCTGGTCTCGTTTTCAACTGATGGATAGATGAGTCTGTCGTATGCATCCTCACCAGCGAGTTTAACAAAGTCAGTGCAAGCACCAGCGCCCTTCACTGTCTCCTTCTCGATAATCGAGATTGCCTTTGGTCGCTCGAGGGTCACAGATACCTTTAAGAAGCCCTCGCTCTCACCACGGTCGATTGCCAAAATCTTGTGGCCGGCAATCTTCTCAACCTTGTCAGTAAAGTCATAGTAATTGGCGTATACACTGTCCTCATCTGTCTTGGCCTTGGATGTGATGACACCCATAACAGAGAAGAGGTTTCTCAGGCGGCGACGGATATCAGCGTTGTCCGAGATATCCTCTGCGATGATATCAGATGCGCCAGAAAGCGCATCCTCGACTGTCTCGACGCCCTTTTCAGCGTCGATATAGTCAGCGGCCAACGCAACTGGGTCGACGCCTGCCTTCTGCTCGTAAATTGCCTGAGCAAGTGGCTCAAGGCCCTTTTCCTTAGCAACAGATGCACGTGTCTTGCGCTTTGGCTTGTATGGACGATAGAGGTCCTCAAGTTCAGCAAGAGTTGCTGCATTGTCAATCTTGTCCTGGAGCTCATCCGTCATCTTCTCCTGCTCGATGATGGACTTTGAAATCTCCTCACGACGTTTATCTAGGTTGCGAAGGTACTCAAGTCGTTCGGAAATCTGACGCAGTGTCTGGTCATCGAGCGTACCATGTGCTTCCTTTCTATAACGAGCAATGAAGGGAATAGTATTCCCTTCATCGATTAATTTGACAGTGTTCTCCACCTGCCAACGCTGTAATTTAAATTGGTCAGTTATGCTTGCGATTATATCCATTAATTATCTCCAAAAAAATTAAATCTTGTTCATCTTCTGGCGAACGTCCTCGCCCAAAAACTCCAGTGGCTGATAGTTGCCAATAAGTCTGGAGTAAACCCTCTTGTCATACTTCTCCGCAATCTCATCATAGAGCAAATTGGTATTGATGATTGTTGGGAGAGCAGAGAGGAGTCGCGTGTTAACTATGTTGTAGATAGCTGCACGCTCAAAGTCCCTTGTGTACTCGGTACCGAGGTCATCGAGTATCAAGAGGTCACATGAGAGTGCGAGTTCCTCAGGTGAGTCCTCACCTGTGTAGCGGCCAAACTTCTCCTTCTCAAGTTGAGAGAGGAGGTTGCTAGCGCTTGAGTAGATTACGTTGTAGCCCTTGCCTACAACTACGTTTGCGATTGCAAGTGAGAGATGTGTCTTGCCAAGTCCAGTTTGGCCGCACATTAGGATGCTGTTTGTGTCCTTGTCAAAATCAGCAGCCCATGACTTGCAATAGTTATAAATTTGAGTCATGCGTGCGAGTGCCTCGCCGCTGTAGTAACCGAGGTCAAAGTTTTCAAAAGTTGATGCCTTTGCTGGCGCGCAACTGCAAAGGTTGTCAAACTGCAGTTGCCTTACAAGTGCCTTGAGGCAGTCGCAGTAGTGACCGTCCACAACACCCTTGTCCTCACAGACAGAGCAGGTGTAGTGAGGTGCGAGTGCGTCCTCTGACAGGCCAAGGCTGCGGAGTATCTCGCCACGCTTTGCCTGGAGTTCAAAGTTCTGCTTTGCCAAGGCGTCGACGAAGTCCTTGCTGCCTTGGCCCATTGTAATAACCTTGAGTGCGTCGAGGCCAGTCCTTGCAATTTTGGCATTAACCTCACAGAGTTCAGGAGAAACTGTCTCAAGCTCAAGGCGCTTTTTCTCGGCCTCAAGTTCGGCATTCTCGCGCCTTGTGTTAATTATTCCTTTTGCGCGTTCGATGTTACTTGCCACAAACTATTCCTCCTTCTTGCGTCGTTTATACTCAATTGGACCGTGAGCCTTCTCCTTGTACTTGTCGGAGTCGTATGACGGCTCACTCTTTGAAAAGCTCTTGTCAGCCTTTGCTGGCGCCTTACCAATTGCCTTTTGGGCATCCATTGGATTCTTGATGCCATCGGCATACCAAGAATCGAGAATTGAATTCATATACTTAAAGTTGACCTTGTTGATACGGTCAACTGTAATCTCGTATGCGTAATAGATAAGTTCAAATGATTGCTTGTTGTCGCTGTGCCAATGCTTTAAATACTGGAAGCGTGAGTCGTTGTACTGTGGTGGGTCAACCGAGAACATGTCGGTGAACTTCTTCCACAGACGCTCGTCAGACTTGAGTGCCTTTAGGTACTCGTCAGCGCGCTCAAGTGTGTTAATCTCACGCTCGCCCCAGTCCTTAGCAACCTTGGAAATATATGAGATGTTGCTCTTGCCCTTTGACATACAGTACTCAACGATTGTGAGTATAACCTCAACTGGTAAGCCATAGTAGTCGAGCATCATGAGAAGTTGTGCCTGATCACCGTAGCCGATTGTACGGCCGAGTTTGAGCTGTACCTCATTGAAAAGCGCACGGAGGTTAGCGTCCTCCAAAGTGCGCGCTGCAACCTGGTCATAGGTTGGAGCGACATCTGGGAGTGCCTTTAAGTTGACCTTGTCCTCAGCCTGCTTGACATTAGGTGGTGTCTCACCGTCCTCATAGACGAGTCCCACTTCCTTCCAATAGAGGAAGGCGTCCTTGACATCGCCGACGTCCATGCCTGTGCCCCTCGCGATTGCCCTGGCATCCAGGTCCTCGCCTTGATGGCGCAGCAAGAAAAGGAGGACCTTGATAGCCTGTCCTCCTGCTTTCTTGATATGTTCATCTACGATGCAGTTTGGAATGGCAAAGACGCCATTCCAAGCAGCTGCGTTAACTTTAAAACTCATGGTATCCCCTAATTATAACTTCTGCAAAATATCTTCCATCAATTTGAATGCCTTGTTTGCACTCTTGGTTACGTTCTCATTAAAGTCGCCACCGTCACCATCAAATGTATCACTGATACATTTAATTGAGAGAGCGCGTACGCCGTTTAAGTATGAAATACGAGCGATTGACGCAATCTCCATGTCACAGATATTGCAACCGAGGCTTGCAAGGTTTGTCTTGTCCTCTGGGAGGTAAACGAACCTGTCGCCAGATGCTACAACGGCATCGCGAAGGTCTGGATAAAGGCCCTTTGCGAAATCGATGAGACCCTGGTCCATTGGAATAAACTCATCAGGGAACTCCTCATACTGATGGAGTTTCACTGGATCGATTGGTGAAACATCATAGTCGTGATTGATGGCCTTGGTTACAACAAAGAGGTCATCAACCTTAGATGTGCGATCAAGCGCACCAGTAACACCAAAGTTTAAGATTACCTCACAGCCAAAGCCTGTGATAAGAAGCTGTGTTGCGGCAGCGGCATCTATTTCACCGTAGCCAGACTTAACAGCATAGACCTCGTTGTTGTTAACGAAAGTCTTATAAACTTCACGATTATTAATCTCTATTGTCTCTATCTCAAAATCGCTCTCAAGGAATGATTTGAGTTCTCTTGCGATTGCAATTACTATGCCAATTTTCATATCTGCACCTCATACAAAAAAATCACGTATATTCTACCATAACGGGATAAAATATGATAGAATAAATGGGTATTTTAAAGAGATTTGTATATATTAACTAATTAAATATATACAAAACTATAAAAGAGGTAATAAAGATGAAAAAATTCTTATCAACTTTACTCGTCTTTGCTCTCTGCCTTGCACTGTTTGTGCCAATCACCGCCCTTGCAGAGGGCGATGTCATAGAGCTTGCAACCTATGATGACCTTCTCAAAATCAAGGACAATCCATCTGGTTCATACAAACTCATCTATGACATCGACTGCGCAGGCCATGAGTGGACACCAGTGGATTTTAGCGGTAATTTTGACGGTAACGGCCACGCCCTTTTAAACCTCAAAATTACAGGCACAACCACTGATGTGCGCACAACAATTGACGGCAACTGGAAGCAATATGATACATATTTCTCTGGCTTCTTTGGCATCGTTGAAAATGCCACAATCGAGAACTTAACACTTCTCGGTGTCGACGTTGACGTAACTAAAAACGACAACATCTACGCTGCCGCCCTTGTAGGATTCATGTCCGACAGTACAATCAAAAATTGTACTGTAGAAGGCAAGGTTTGCCTTCACACCGCATGCAAAGCATTCGGTGTAGCGGGCATCCTAGGCTACGGCTGGGGCAGCGTTGACTCGTGTACCGCTGATGTCACAGTCATCTGTGTCGACACCGATAAAGAGAACCGTGATGAGCAGTTCCTCGGCGGTATCTTTGGCAACGGCTATCCAGACATCACCAACTGCACCGTAACCCTCCAGGGCTATGACTCCGATCACGGTTACGTACACGACGGTGGTATCGGCGGTATGTGGATACTCCCTGCCGGTGTCAAGCACGATGGCCACATCGACAACAACACCGTCAAAGGTGCCATCCACTTCTTTGAGGACAACACCAACCGTCGCGCTTACTGTGTCGACAAGATCGGTGAAATCATGAGTTGGACAATCACTCAAAACGGCAACAAGACCGAGTTCACACGCGATGAGACCAAGGACTACTCCAAGGACCTCTATCCAGAAATGTGTGAAAATGCTAGTTATGACAAGCAAGTTGTAGAGGCAACCGAAACCGAATACGGTTACACCCTCTACAAATGCAAGACCTGTGATTACTCCTACAAGGCTGATTACACCAGCCTCAACGTCTATGTTGAACCAGTGGAGGAGGAAGCAATCACACCAGAGCCCGTAACTAGCAAGAATGAGACATCCACATTTGATGGCAAACTCGTCTACATCATCATGGCTGCTGTAATCATCCTCGGTGTCGTAATCACCATTGTTATCCTCAATGCACGTGCCAAGGCAAGGCGCCGTCGCGAGCTCGCTGCTCGCCGCGCAGCCCGTCGTGGTGCACCGAAACAATAAAACAAGAGCTCTTGGGATTCCCCAAGAGCTCTTTTATTTTGTCTACATAAAGCTTGATAATGCCTGTCTGAGTTTTGGAATATCGATTGGCTTTGCAACGTGATCGTTCATGCCAGCATCAAGCGCATTCTGACGATCCTCATCAAAAGCATTCGCAGTCATTGCAACAATTGGAACACTAGCTAGCGCCTTATCCTCCAATGCACGAATCTGCCTTGTTGCTTCATAGCCATCCATAACTGGCATCTGGATATCCATCAAGATTACATCAAAGTCACCAGGCAGCGATGCTGCGACTTTATCAACGGCAATCTGGCCGTTCTCGGCAACTGCAACAACTTTGCAGCCCTCTTCCTCAAGAACATCCTGTGCTATCTCGCGGTTGAGCTCGTTGTCGTCGACAAGGAGTATCTTGAGTCCCTCAAGCGAAACCTCATTGAGCTCGGCCTCATTCTTAGAATTAAACTCGGCAATCTCTTCCTCGGTTGCAAGTTTGAGGTCAAGGTCAACTGTGATAGTTGTGCCTTTACCGACCTCACTCTGGATGTCAATTGTGCCGCCCATCAAATCAACGAGCTTGCCTACAATTGACATACCAAGGCCTGTACCCTGTGTCTCCTTGGTGATGGAGTCATCACTTCTGGAGAACTGGTCAAAGATATGTTCAAGGAACTCCGGTGTCATACCGATACCGGTATCAGCAACTACAATCCTGTACTTGCCGTATCCTGGTTTATCACTCTCAAGCTGCTCCATTGTATGGGTGATTGTGCCACCGACTGGTGTGTACTTGATAGAGTTGGATATCAGGTTGAGCATGATTTGGCGAAGCTTTAAGCTGTCGTACCAAACGATGCGGTTCGTGACATTGCCAAGGTCGACATTAAAGGTCAAATCCTTCTTCTGCATATCCACTTCAAAGATATCGCAGAGCTTGTCGCCCCTTGCTTTAATGTCATAGATGTCAACTTCTACCTTGACCTTATCCGACTCGATTCTCGCCATGTCGAGAACGTCGTTGATAAGGGAAAGTAGGTAGTCACCAGATGATTTGATCTTTCTAGCACTGTCAGCCACGATTTCCTTATCCTCCATGTGGCGGAGGAGCCTGTCAGAATAGCCCATGATAGCATTCATAGGTGTTCTGATATCGTGTGACATATTAAAGAGGAAGGTGGACTTGGCCCTGCTGGCCATATTGGCAGCGTCCCTCGCTATTCTAAGTTCCACCTCATCCGCCTCAATAATCTCTTTCTGCCTTGTTATCTCATTGAGGTTCTTTCCAAGCTTACGAGATGTCATACTCCTCTGAATCGCATAGATTATTATGAGAACAACGAAAAGTAACATTACAAATACGAAAAGTATGTTTTCTCTTATGAAATTTAAAAGTTCATAATCCTTATTTGTTGCATGTTTAGTTTCAAGTTCCTGTAATTCCGTATCTGAAATCAAAAGTATTCCTCTGTTCATAATACGGATAAGCATACCGCTTTCATGATTTGCCGAGAAACAGATAGGGCATGATGAAACAAGCGTCTTGACATTGAAAGGACGCAAATACTTTTGCGAAGCCTCTTGCAAAGCCGTTACATGGGCAATAGCTGCATCCGCCTTACCGGAAGCGACCATTCTGACGCATTCATCCACCGAGTTACAGCCTATAATCTCAGCATTTGGATATGTGTCCTTTGAGAAATATATTCCCAGTTTACTTGCAGGAGTGGCAATCCTCTTAATGCCGTTCTCCTTGGTCTTTTCACCATAGAGGAGACCCATGTTTACACTCTGAAGCCTTTCAGAGAGTACTACATCGTTCTCCTGTGCGAAATACTGGCCCCAATAATCAGGACATACGAGGTCAACTTCCCCATCAAAGAGTGCCTGGTGCATCTCCTGTAAGGACTTATAGAACTTCCACTCAATGGTTACATCAACATCAAGTTTTTCAAACATGCTTTCAACAGCATCTGGATATACACCTGTTGGATTACCCTTTTTATCAGTATAGGTATATGGAACATCGTTCTCAAATCCAGCAATTCTAATTACGTTATGCTGCTCAAGCCACTCCCTCTCATCATCAGGTAGCTTGTATGATGACAGTGAGTCATTAAGATATTTTTCCTTGATATGATTGAGAGCAAATGGGTTGATGTCATAGATAGTGTTTATTGCATCATTTAGTGATTGACGGATATCATCCCTGCCTGGTGCAATGGCAAATCTAGAACTGCCCGCACCAATTGATACGAGTGAAGTATATCCGGAATCCTGTGCAGCGTTATCAATGTTGAGGATAAAGTCAACCTCACCATCATCAAGTTGACGCCACGAGTCATCGAAGGAAGGTGTCAATACAAGGATAGGATGAACATTGTTCGCCTCACACCACTCCAAAAACACAATGTTTTGATAAGTGCCATCAACCGAACTGATTCGCTTGCCGTTGAGGTCACTTATATCATCAAAGTCTTTTGCATTTTCTTTCAAGGTCGAAATGTAATATTGCTCAGCATAGATCTCCTCGTCTGAGAAGAGATGAGTTTCAGCTCTCTCCTCCGTATAAACGAGGCATGGTAATATGTCGATTTCATCATTTAAAAGCATCTTATAGAGTTCGTTAAAGTCGCCGTACACGAACTCATATTTCCAGTTGTTGATTGCCGCAACTTCGCATAGCACCTCATAGGCGTAGCCTGATTTAGGCTCGTCCTCACTTGCACCATCCAAATAACTTTGGAAGCTGAAGTATCCAAGACGAATTGTCTTGACCTCTGCTTTCTTATCCGTTCCCGCAGCAAATGCAAATGTGGATAGCAGCGAGAACATCATTAAAATTGAAAGAAATATTGCTAATACTTTCTTCATATTACACGACCTTTATTTTTTGAAAGCTATCAATGTCTGCTTTAACGCATCTAAATCGATTGGTTTTGCGACGTGGGCATCCATGCCGACGTCGTATGCCTTTTGCTTATCCTCAGCAAAGGCATTGGCTGTCATTGCAATAATTGGAAGATGTCCGTTGACCTCTGCCTCATATTTTCTGATCTCTTGGCAAGAGGTGTAACCGTCCATTACTGGCATTTGGATGTCCATTAGGACAAAGTCATAGTACTCACTCTTGTCAGCAAAGCCATACATTTCCTTAACTTTATCAAGAGCAAATTGACCATCCTCTGCGCAGTCAACTATCATGCCCATCTCACCGAGGAGCTCACAAGCAATCTCGCGATTGAGTTCATTGTCCTCAACGAGGAGAACCTTGGCACCCTTAAGTGTATCTTGCTCATCCAAAGTTGCTGTCATATCAGCATACTTATAGTTATTATCAATCTCCTCAGCTGTCTGAACACGGAGAGGCAATGTTACTGTAAATGTTGAGCCCTGTCCAAGTTTACTAATAACATCAATAGTACCGCCCATGTTATCAACAATACGCTTGGCAATAGCGAGGCCCAAACCTGTGCCCTGTTGCTTGCTCTCGGTTGATGTCTTCTCGCGGCTGAACTCCTCGAAGAGGTGAGTCATGAACTCCTCACTCATACCAATACCGGTATCAGTTACAGAGAACGAATAATTTGCGACACCATCAACAGCCTCACTTATCTGATTGACACAAACGAAAACTTTTCCGCCGTCACGTGTGTACTTAATAGCATTGGTAATCATGTTTACGAGAACACGATTTAAGTGAACTGCATCAAGCCATACATAGTTGTCCTTAATCTCACCAAACTCAACCTTGAGTTCCTGGCTTTTCGCAATTGCGAGCGAGTTGAGCATTGGGCCGATATTATCAATGACTCTAGTGATAAGAGCTGGCTCAGTTGTAATCTCAATCTTGCCAGACTCGATACGGCTCATCTCAAGGATGTCGTTAATAAGGTCCAAAAGCTGTTGACCAGAAGCCTCAATCTTGTCAAGGCTGTCCTTAACCCTGTCTATATCATCAATGTGACCT
Organism: Clostridia bacterium; assembly: GCA_030536195.1. Lineage (GTDB taxonomy): Bacteria > Bacillota > Clostridia > Oscillospirales > Acutalibacteraceae > UBA1227. The sequence goes on from JAUNQL010000006.1 coordinate 17,388, forward strand.
TTCGCAATCTTGGTGAAGCCAAGGATTGCGTTCATTGGCGTACGGATGTCATGTGACATGTTGAAAAGGAAGGATGTCTTGGCCTTGCTTGCTGACTCGGCAAGACTGAGTGCGCTCTCAAGCTTTTCCCTTTGCATTATCTGCTCATTTACCTGAGAATCAACATAGTGGAATGCCGCAATAACGCTAAAGATACCTTCATCACCTGTTTCAGCCTTGGAAAACTGAATTTGTGCATAATGAATCTCACCGTCACTTTGCACTCTAAAGTTTACATAGTAAAACTCCATAAGTGTAATCTGTGACAGGATTGTTTCTCGCCTTGTAGCGGCATAAAAGTGGTCCTTATCCTCATCAACTACAAGTCTTTCCCATATAAGGTCAAGCATTTTAGAAAAGTGCTTCGTATCGGTCCATTCAGGGAGTATACGTTCCACCCTACCATTTGAGTAAATAGGTGTTGCTTCATCCTCAGATTTTTCCTTGCGTATGTTAATACAGCAAACATAAGCAAATTCTTTGCTAAGTCCCTCTACCGCCATTAGCCTATCAACAAGGAGTTTTTCTTTGAGCTTTTCCTCATCTTCACAAGCAAAGCCTACTACTATTTTCTTAAAATCATCGGCATTACCAAGTCGGGAAGCCTGCATATAGTAGTAGTGAATTTCCTCTTCGCCTGCGAGTTCTCTATAGTGGAAATAATAGTTTGGAGTCCGAGAAAGCGCATTTTTAATTGTATCAAGCTTCGTTGCCATAAGCATCTCTGCTTGGTCCTTTTCATATACGTTTTCATTGATATATTTTTTGATTATCTCACGGTAAGGTGCATATGATGCATAATCTGATTCAAAATTGATTGCATGACTCGCTACTCGAATTGGAGACACATTTCTCGTCTCCAAATCGACCATATACACATCAATAAAGTTTTCGGTCAATGTATTGATAATGCGGGACTGCATCAACACGTCCGCATTTTTCCTCTTCTCTTCTG
>JAUNQL010000097.1 GCA_030536195.1 Clostridia bacterium
TACTGATTACATCTTCTGTATGAACAATTTCCATAGCGGAAATGTCTATGTTGTTTTCCTGTGCACAGGCTTTGATTTTTTCCTCATCACCTGTAAGGATTATGTCATAACCAAATTCATTATGTGCATCAACTGAACCCTTGATAATTTCAAGAGGGGCGTTATCGCCACCAAATGCATCTACAATAATCTTCATACTTAATCCTTCTTATCAAAATAATCAAGCGAACGCTGAGCAAGTGCAGCGTAACGCTCCTTCTTGTCCCTAATGTGTGGCTCGATTGGCGGAAGTACGCCAAAGTTCGCGCCCATTGGCTGAAAGTTTTCCACACTTTCATCACTGATATATTGAGAAAGCGCGCCCATTATTGTCTCCTTTGGAAGGATCAATGGCTCCTCGCCATTAATCATCCTTGCAGCATTGATGCCAGCCATGATACCACTCTGTGCAGACTCCATATATCCCTCAACGCCAGTGATTTGACCAGCGAAGAAAAGGCCTGGAACTGTCTTGTACTGATAGTCTGCACCAAGGAGTTTTGGTGAATTGATAAATGTATTTCTATGCATTACGCCATAACGGAGGAACTCCGCATCGTGGAGTGCTGGAATCATAGAGAACACACGCTTCTGCTCACCAAACTTTAAGTTGGTCTGGAAGCCAACGAGATTGAACATCTCGCCGTCCTTTGTCTCGCGGCGAAGCTGGAGACAAGCCCATGGGCGATGTCCTGTCCTCGGATCGCGAAGACCAACTGGCTTCATTGGGCCAAAGCGCATAGTGTCTATGCCGCGGTTGGCCAATACTTCAATTGGCATGCAGCCCTCATAGCCAGTCTTGCGCTTATCAAAGTCGTGCTGAGGCGCACCCTCTGCATTGATAAGTGCTTCGTAAAACGCCTCATACTCCTCTTTGTTCATTGGGCAATTGATATAGTCATCATCGCCATGGTCATAGCGGGATGCGGCAAACGCATAGTCCATATCAATGCTGTCGCCCGATACAATTGGGGCTGCCGCATCAAAGAAATGGAGCGATGTGCCACAGAGCTCCTCTATCTTGCTCGCAAGAGCATCAGATACGAGTGGGCCCGCAGCGATGATTACTGCATCGGCATCCACGCCTGGTTTTGGAATATCCAAAACCTCCTCGCGGTGGATGATGATATTCTCCTCTGCCTCAACAGCGTCAGTTACCATCTGGGCGAACTGTTCCCTGTCAACAGAGAGGGAACCGCCAGCTGGTACACTGCACTGCTTCGCACAGCGAACGCAGAGGGAATCAAACCTTGTCATCTCCTCCTTCATAAGGCCTGCAGCGGAATCAACACGCTGCGCCTTGAAGGAATTGGAGCAGACAAGCTCTGCAAAATTTACATTTTTATGAGCGGGCGAAAAGCGCACAGGCTTCATCTCATAGAGGTGTACCTCTATGCCCGCTTTTGCAAGTTGCATCGAAGCCTCTACGCCGGCAAAGCCCGCTCCGATTACAATAGCTTTTTTAGCCATTCTTCGAGCTCCTCTTTCTTGGTGCTACTGCTTCATATCCGCAGCCTTCCTTTAAGCAAACATAGTTTGCTCTGTGCTTGAACAAGCTGCTTCCGCACTCTGGACAAACCTCTCCTGATACTGGAGCATCCCATGTGCTAAAGTCACAGTTTGGATAGTTGCTACAACCGTAGAATACGTATCCTCTCTTAGACTTTCTCTGGATAACGTCGCCACCGCACTTTGGACACTTAGCACCTGTCTCTTGGATGAGTGGTCTTGTGTTCTTGCACTCTGGATAACCAGGGCATGCGAGGAACTTACCGAAGCGACCAGACTTAACAACCATCATGCGACCACATTTCTCGCACGGGATGTCTGTCTTGTCCTCTTCGAGTTCAATCTTAACGCCTTCCATATCTGTCTTTGCCTTTTTCAAGGTGTTCTCAAGATCATCATAGAAGTCGCTGATAAGTCCAACGTATTCAATCTTGCCCTCTGCGATTTCATCGAGGCTTGTCTCCATCTGAGCCGTAAACTTGGTGTTTACAAACTTAGGGAATCTGTCCTTCAAAAGACCTGTTGTTGCCTCGCCAAGCTCTGTTGGTTTTAAGAGCTTGCCATCGCGAACAACATATTCACGTGACAAAATTGTTGTAATAATTGATGCGTATGTTGATGGTCTACCTACGCCGTTTTCTTCGAGAGCCTTAACAAGGGCTGCCTCTGTGTAACGTGAAGGTGGCTGAGTGAAGTGCTGATTTCCACTGAGTTCTTTGAGCTTGAGCTCATCACCTTCAGCAAGGTCTGGAAGCATTGCTTCCTCTTCTTCATCTGGGTCTGTGTCATAAAGAACTGTGTAACCATCGAACTTAACGCTGTATCCGTTAGCAGCAAAGATGCAATCGTTTGCCTTGATTTCAACTCTTACTGTGTTCTGAACACAAGTTGCCATAAGGCTTGCAATGAAGCGCTGCCAGATAAGCTTATAAAGCTTGTACTGATCAGATGTAAGAGATGCCTTTGCCTCCTCTGGAGTCAAAGTTACATCTGTTGGACGGATTGCTTCGTGAGCATCCTGAGCATTATTTCTAGACTTAAAGTAACGTGGCTTCTCTGGGAGATACTTGTCACCATAAGTCGCCTTGATATACTTGTCTGTCATTGCACGAGCTTCCTCAGAAATTCTGAGAGAGTCAGTTCTCATGTAAGTGATAAGACCAACCTGGCCACGGCCAGCTACGTTGATACCTTCATAGAGCTCCTGAGCAACCTTCATGGTACGTTTTGCCTGGAAACCAAGTCTGCGAGAAGCGTCCTGTTGAAGTGTTGATGTGATAAATGGAGGAGCTGGCTGTTTCTTTCTGATGCCCTTCTTTACTGAATCAACAACATAAGTTGCGCCATCAAGTCTCTTTAAATATTTATCGGCTTCTGCCTTTGTCGTAATCTTTACCTTACCAGTCTCGTCACCTATGAAACTAGCAGCAAATGCTTTTCTTGCACCATGAGGAATGAACTTGGCGTCGAGTGTCCAATACTCCTCTGGATTAAATGCACGTATCTCCTCTTCGCGGTCAACGATGAGACGTACAGCAACAGACTGTACGCGTCCTGCTGAGAGGCCACGTCTGATTTTCTGAGATACAAATGGGGAAAGTCTGTAACCAACAAGTCGGTCGAGAATACGACGCGCTTGCTGAGCATTAACAAGGTCCATATCAATCTTGTGCGGATCCTTGATACCAGCCATAATACCAGTCTTGGTAATCTCGTTGAATGTAACACGGTTAGCCTTATTAAGATCAAGGTCGAGTAGTGTTGCAAGATGCCAAGAAATAGCTTCTCCTTCGCGGTCCGGGTCGGTTGCGAGATAGACTTCGTCTGCCTTGGCAACTTCCTTTTTAAGGTCGCGAACGAGATTTTCCTTTCCTTTTATTACTGCATACTTTGGCTCAAAGTTGTTCTTAACATCAACATTGAGCTTAGCAGCTGGAAGGTCACGAACGTGACCCATTGAAGCAACAACGGTATAATCCTTACCGAGGTACTCCTTGATTGTTTTTGTCTTTGTAGGTGACTCAACGATAATTAGTTTTGACATTGCGAAAACCATCCTATTTTATTACATAATTTGTGTCGGCAAGAAGCTCGATATAGCCATAAATCTCTAGCTCAGTTAGCGCACTGAGCAATTCGTTTAGTGGCATTACCATAGTTTCTTGCAACTTTTCTATGCTTAGCGGGTCCGGCCCAAAAGCGGCGTATACACGCCTTGCTCTATCCGATACCGGATCCGTTATTTCCCGTTTGTGCGATCGCTCGCGACGGAGCCTTTCGGCTTCGAGTTCCTTGTGAAGCGCCTTTATCTTCTTTGTCTCTTGGACAAATTTTTGATACTCACTTCCAAGGTTTGTGAGGTCAATTGATAAATCAACCTCTTCGTTAATTGTAATTAAATCTGCAAACTCTGCAAGATAAAATTCAATTATTTCAAGAGCTGTTTTAAATTCTATACAGCCCTCATCAAGTAATTTCTTACTGCCATCCGTTGCTTTTTCATCTTTTACACCTGGCAGAGCAAAGACATCTCTTCCTTGATCTGCAGCCCGACCGGCAGTGATAAGTGAACCACTTTTATTGTGTGCTTCAATAATAATTGTTCCAACCGTCATTCCCGAAATTATTCGATTGCGCATTGGGAATGAACCAGGAAAAGGTTCGAGGAGTGGTGGATACTCTGAAATTGTTGCTCCACGATTTGTTATTACATTACGAAGGGCCTCATTGGTTGACAAATATTTTGTGCCATGCCCACCGCCTAATACGGCGAATGTCTCCTCGCCTGCGCAAATAGCGCCAGTGTGCGCGGCGGAATCCACGCCGAGCGCGCCACCACTGACAACAGCAAATCCGCATTTTGACAGAGACTTTGCAAGCTCTGTCGCCGCGGTGTTGCTCGTCACCTTGGCCTGGCGCGTTCCAACTATTGCAATTGGAACTCTGCTTTGTAAATACTCAAGACTGCCCTTTACAAAAAGGGCAATAGGGAAATCCCGTATCTGCCTCAGATGATAAGGATAAAGTTTATCCTGACAAGTGATAACGTCCACGCCCAGGGAAGCACATGCCTCCACTGTCTTGTATGTGTCCTCAATATAGAGGGACTCCATCTTGTCTATCTGGCCTGGAGTAAAACAGCCTGCCATTCGTCTAGCAGTTGAACTGTCTTTAAAGATTTCCTCTGCGCTAGTATATTTTTCAAAAATCAAACTAGCATTTG
>JAUNQL010000098.1 GCA_030536195.1 Clostridia bacterium
GGAAGTAATCGGCATCAGGGATGGCGTGGGTTCCCTCAAGGAGTATGGCGTAAGTTATAAGCAGGTTGATTTACTTCCAGATGGCACATTTGACTATGATAATATCCGTCGTGCAATCAATGAGAAGACCAAACTCGTTGAGATTCAGCGCTCCAAGGGCTATGCCCAGCGCCCAACCTTTTCAGTAAAACAGATAGGTGAACTCACAATGTTCATCAAGCAGATTAAGCCTGATGTAATAGTTATGGTGGACAACTGCTATGGTGAGTTTGTTGAGGAGATTGAGCCATCTGATGTTGGCGCTGATTTAATTGTTGGTTCTCTTATCAAAAATCCAGGCGGTGGACTTGCACCAATTGGTGGATATATCTGTGGACGCAGCGACCTTATTGCTCGCTGCATGAATCGCTTGACAGCACCAGGAATAGGTGGGGACGTCGGAGCGAGCCTTGAGCTTAACACAAGGCTCTACCAAGGTCTCTTCCTTGCTCCGACTGTCACAGCTGGTGCTGAAAAGGGCGCAATTTTTGCAGCTCTTGCATACGAAAAATTGGGCTTTAAAGTAATGCCAAACGGCACCGAGCCACGTCATGATATCATCCAGTCAGTTGAGCTTGGTTCCCCTGAGGCACTCTGTGCCTTCTGTGAGGGCATCCAAGCAGCAGCGCCTGTTGACAGCTACTTCACACCAGTTCCAGAGCCAATTCCAGGCTATGCCGATGATGTCATCATGGCGGCTGGTGCCTTTGTACAGGGCTCGTCCATCGAGCTTTCAGCCGATGGTCCACTTCGCCCTCCATACGCAGTTTATTTCCAAGGTGGTCTCACATTCCCACATGCAAAACTTGGAATTATGATGTCTATGCAAAAACTTCTCGAAAAAGGACTAATTAATATTGACTAACTTTATCCTCGCTGCCGCTTTTTCGATAGTTGGCATTCTTATCATGGTCATAAAACGCAACGCGTTTACGACCTATGAAAAGTGCTGGTTTATCGGAATTACGGTGCTCGCATCTATCTTCGCAGTGATTTTCCCAGAGGAGGATATCAACGGCGTTAACGGAACACTTATCATGTTCCTTTACCTTTCTGATACGCTCCTCAACATCCTCTGCGAACTCCTAATATCCAAGCAAAGCAAGTGGAACTTTATTGTCTCCATCTTTGTCGAACTCTGCGAGATCGCAATCTGCGTTGTCCTCGCTTATCGCTTCGCGACGATGGCTACAACGCTGTTCTTCTGGCTCCCTTGCGATATCGCAAGCTTTATCTCTTGGAACAAGCATCCAGATAGGGAGGACGAGGATTTAACAGAGGTTAGGACTTTGACCGGTAAGCAGGAGGTGCTCCTAATTACGGGCATCATTGTCTGGACAATTGGCGTGGGATATTTGCTCACGCTTATCGACTTTGGCACCGACCTCTTCGGTGGCAATGAGAGGCTAGAGGTTATTGTTTGCTATCTTGATGCCTGCGTATCCGCTGTCGCTGTTGCAAATGGCGTATTTATTCTTCTAAGGTTCAGGGAGCAGTGGATTGCATGGTATATTGATGCGATTTTAGAAGCAATTATCAATATCCTTTCAGGACAGTTTGTATTGCTCATCTTGAAACTTGGTTACCTTACGAACACAACGTACGGTTACATCAAGTGGACCAAATACATAAAAAGTCATAAGGATATATGTTAAAAACGACAATTATAAGTGTAAGGGCACTCTAACAATTGACTAGAGTGCCCTTATTTATTATAATTTTCTCATATTATTTTTAATAATAATATATACTAATTCGACATTCGGAGGAGAATTACTATGAAAAGAGTTATAGCACTTGCACTTGCTCTCGTTATGGTATTCAGCCTTGCAGCTTGCTCAGCAGGCACAGGTGCTGGATCAGCAAACGGTGAGAAGGTTATTAAGATCGGCGTATTTGAGCCAGCATCAGGCGACTCAGGCGCAGGTGGTAAGAAGGAATCACTCGGTATGCAGTATGCAAACTCACAGGTTCCTACAGTTGACATTAATGGCGAAACTTACAAAGTAGAGCTCGTTTATGCCGACAACGGTTCTGACCAGGCTAAGGCTCCTGCAGCTGCTGCAGAGCTCGTTGGTAAGAACGTTTCTATCGTTCTTGGTTCTTATGGTTCAGGCGTTTCAATCGCTGCATCAGAGACATTCAAGAATGCTGGTCTTGCAGCACTCGGCGTTACATGCACAAACCCTAACGTAACAGCTGGCAACGACCACTACTTCCGTATCTGCTTCCTTGATCCATTCCAGGGAACAGTACTTGCTAACTTCGCTATGGACAAGTTCGGCGCTAAGAAGGCTTACTGCCTCGGCGAGCTTGGTAATGAGTATGACCAGGGCCTCATCGCATACTTCAAGGATGCATTTGAAAAGGCTGGCGGCACAGTAATCGCTGACTCATTCCCAACAAATAACTCAGACTTCAGCTCATACATCAACAAGGCTAAGTCAGAGGGTTGCGACGTTCTTTTCTGCCCTGTATCTATTGCTTATGCAACACAGATCGTTTCTCAGGCAGCAAAGCTTGAAGCAAGCTTCCCAATCCTTGGCTCTGATACTCTTGATGACAACATGGTTCTTGCAGCTGCTAAGGGCACAGACATCAAGCTCTACGTTTCTACTTTCTATGCAGAGGGTGGTAACGCTGACTTCGATAAGGGCATCAAGGCTTACATCAACGAGAACGCTGACGCTAAGACAACAAACGGTGGTAACGACACAATCTCTGCTGTAACAGCAATGGGTTATGACGCTTACTTCGTAGCACTTGAGGCTATCAAGGCTGCTAACTCAACTGATCCAGGCGCTATCAAGGCTGCTCTTCCATCAGTTACATACACAGGTGTTTCTGGCGAGATCGCATTTGACGAAATCGGCGACGCTAAGCGTGATACAGCATTTATCAAGGTAGCTAACAACGAGACAGCTACTTGGGAATTCGAAACACAGCAGACAGCAAAATAAGATTAATATCTAAATTTCTTCAAGGGGAGCCAACTCGGCTCCCCTTGATATTTGAGACATATAGGGGTAAGTTATGGAATTTCTAACTTCACAAATTCTATCTGGCATATCTTTGGGCGGCCAGTATGCACTTATCGCCATTGGTTACACAATGGTTTACGGCATACTCCGTCTTATAAACTTTGCCCATGGCGATGTTTTTATGGTTGCCGGACTTTTAATGGTCTATATGTCAACTGTCTTGCCAATTTACATCAGCATTCCACTTATGATTGTTCTGACTGTACTCTTGGGATTCGTTATTGAGCGTGCGGCTTACAAGCCACTGCGTTCCGCGCCTAGAATGTCAGTTATGATTTCAGCAATTGGTGTGAGTTATCTTCTTCAGAACCTCGCACTCTATGCTACAGGCGGACAGCCAAAGACATATACATCAATTCCATGGATTTCAAATACAATCCATATCTTTGGAGCTCCAACAAGAGTTGTAACAGTGGTTACACCAATCCTTGTTATCATCCTTGTTGTACTCCTTACACTTCTTATCAATCACACCAAGATTGGTATTGCTATGCGTGCAGTATCCAAGGACTTTGAAACAAGCCAGCTTATGGGTGTTAAGATTAACTCAGTTATCTCTGCAACATTCGTAATTGGTACATTCCTTGCTGCTGTCGGTAGCCTTCTTTACTTCACAAACTATCCAACTGTTGTTCCTATGTCAGGAGCATTACCAGGACTTAAGGCATTCGTTGCTGCTGTTTTCGGCGGCATCGGCTCAATTCCAGGTGCGGTAATTGGTGCATTCATCATTGGTATTTGTGAGACATTGATTAAGGGTACAGATTATGCTGTATTCTCAGATGCATTCACATTTGCACTTCTTATCATCATCCTTGTTGTTAAGCCTACTGGTATCTTCGGCGAGAAGACAACAGACAAGGTATAGGGGGAGGGTGCTATGTCAAACAAAAAGCGTATTGACAGAGGCTCACTCATAACCCTCTGTATCATTCTTTTAGTCCTTGTGGCAACTGTTGTTTTAGAGAATACAATCAATGCAAATTCACTTCTCTTCACAGTTATCAGAAAGGGCGCAGTTTATTCACTCGTTGCAGTGTCAATGAACTTGCTTAACGGTTTCACAGGACTGTTCTCACTTGGTCAGGCTGGCTTTATGCTCCTCGGTGCATACACATACGCCATCCTCACAATTCCAAATTCAGTTCGTGACACAATCTATTATCTTTTCCAGGGCTCATCATTCCACGTAAGTTTTCTTGATATCTTCCAGAACGCTCTTGGAGAGACTTTTGGACTCATAGTAGCAGTTATCCTCGCTTGCATCTGTGCGGGCCTTGTAGCCGCTTTCTTTGCATTTCTCATCGGTCTCCCAGTGCTCAGACTCAAGAGTGACTACCTTGCAATTGCAACTCTCGGTTTTGCTGAGATTTTGCGTGCAATCTTCCAGTGGGATAAGCTCGGTAAGGTAACAAACGGTGCTAACGCACTTCGTGGTTATCCAACATTCTCCGATTTTAATATTAAAAACGACAGTGGAATCATAGTCTTTAGACTTTCATCATTCGTTCCACTTTTACTTGCAGGTATCTGCATAGCAATCATTGTATTGCTTATCAACTCATCATACGGCCGTGCCTTTAAGGCAATCCGTGATGACGAGATAGCAGCAGAGGCAATGGGCATCAACCTTGCAAAGCACAAGCAACTCTCATTCTGCATCAGTTCATTCTTTGC
>JAUNQL010000099.1 GCA_030536195.1 Clostridia bacterium
AAATTGAACTTTTCAACTTTTACTGCCTTCGCCTTTGCCTCATCAAATTCAGCGCATTTCATAACGCCTGGGCGAACTGTAGACATCTGTGGGCGGAATCTTGGGCAAATAATAGTTGCCATAAGGTGTCCGCCGAATGCAGGACGAGTCATCTTAAGGCCCTTGTCCTCCATATCCCATGTCATACTGTCAACATCAATTGTAGATGTTTCCTTGAGAAATTCCAAGTACTTAGCTGTATCAATATCAAGATGTGTTGCATCTGCTGTAAGACCTGTGTGAAGTCTTGCGGCGCAGCGTGGGCCGAGATCACGGCCGATGTTTGTTGCGCCAATGAGCACTATCTCTGGCTTCTTATCAACTACTGCGTCACAAAGCACCTTGGTGTACGCATCAGTTGTATAAGTTGCAAGAAGTGGTGACTGCGCAACATATACTTTGTCTGCGCCGTAGCCACCGAGCTCAGAAGCAAGGCCCTCTACCTCATCACCGATGAGGAGGCCACAGAGCTCTGTACCAAGGTCGTCTGCAAGTTTTCTACCCTCTGAAAGGAGTTCAAAGCTTGTAGTATTGAGCTTGCCTTCGCGCTGCTCACAAAATACCCAGACGCCCTTGAAAGCGCCTATATCTGTACAATCATACATAAGCTTCCCCTCCTTATATAATGTGCTTCTCTACAAGTTCTGATACCATTGCAGAGATGCCGTCTTCTGTTGCGTCTATCATCTTGCCTGCGCCTTTAACTGGAGGTGAGAAAGATTTATATACGTTTGTTGGCGAGCCCTTGAGACCGATTGTATCGAGCTCAATAAGTGGCTCATCTTTGAGCATTTCAAAGTCATAAACTGTGTATGGCTTTTTATCAAATTCAAGAATGCCACGAACAGTCATATAACGTGGAGTGTTGAGTTCCTTGATGCAAGTTACAAGACAAGGTGTCTCGACCTCTATATTCATGTAACCGTCCTCAAGCACTCTCTTAATCTTGAGTGTGTTGCCATTTTGCTCAATATCAGCAGCGTATGATACCTGTGGAAGGCCGAGCTTCTCGGCAATCTGTGGTCCTACCTGTGCTGTGTCGCCATCGATTGCCTGGCGACCGCAGAAGATAACATCATCCGACTCAACGCCCATATGTGCGATAGCACCGGCGAGGATCTGAGATGTAGCAAATGTATCAGATCCGCCGAACTCACGGCCTGATACAAGCACTGCCTCATCAGCACCCATAGCAAGGAGCTCATGGAGCATGCCTGCTGCTGGTGGTGGGCCCATTGATACAACAACTACTTTTGCATCTGGGTTCTTGTCCTTAAGGGCAAGTGCTGCCTCTACTGCGTTTAAATCATCTGGGTTGATGATAGTTGCCATCTTGGAGCGGTCCATTGTACCGTCCTCTTTTACAGCAACCTTTCCTGAAGTATCAGGAACCTGTTTTACACATACAATGTATTTCATGTCGTTCCCTCCTACTTCTTTAAGATATTGCCAGAGACTACCATCTGCTGAACCTGAGATGTACCCTCATAAATGCTTGTAATACGGGCGTCACGATAGAAACGCTCAACCTTGTATTCCTTGATATAGCCGTAACCACCGTGAATCTGTACTGCCTTGTAGCAAACTCTGTTGCACATCTCTGCTGCAAAGAGTTTGGACATAGCGCAGAGCTTAGAAGCCTCTGGGTCACCAGCGTCCTTTTTGAGTGCTGTTGAATAGATAAGCTCACGAGCAGCCTCAATCTCGGTTGCCATGTCGGCAATCATAAAGCTGATTGCCTGGAACTCAGCGATTGGCTTACCAAACTGCTTACGTTCCTTGGCATATTTAACAGCCTCGTTGAAAGCGCCCTCTGCAATACCAAGTGCCTGAGCCGAGATGCCAAGGCGTCCACCATCAAGTGTTGCCATAGCAGCGCCAAAGCCCTTGTCGCGCTTACCTACCAAGTCGTCCTTGTGAACGCGAACGTTTTCAAGGATAACATCGCAGGTTGGATAACCTACGATACCCATCTTAGCCTCCGGCTTACCAAGTGATACGCCAGGAGCCTTCATATCAACGATGAACATTGATATACCGCGTGAGCCCTTCAAAGTTGTATCAGTCTTGGCAAGTACAACTGCATAGTCAGCAACTGGTGCGCCAGATACAAATGTCTTACGACCGTTGAGGACATAGTAGTCGCCGTCCTCAACTGCAGTTGTAATTGTACCACCGGCGTCGGAGCCAGCGCCAGGCTCTGTAAGGCAGAAGACCATAATCTTCTTACCTGTTGCAACGTCGGCAAGATACTTTGCCTTCTGCTCCTCGTTGCCGCAGATCATAAGTGGTCCGCCGCCGAGTGAGTTAGAAGTATTTGCATATATTGCGAGTACTGGTGACACCTTAGCAAACTCCTCAACCATCAAAACATAATCGAGTGAGTCTCCACCCTGTCCACCGTACTCAGTTGGAATTTTAACTCCGCAGAAGCCGTACTTTGCCATCTTATTAAAGATGTCCCAGTTAAACTCACCTGTCTCCTCAAGTTCATCGAGGATTTCATCAGTGAACTCTGTCTCGGCAAAGTCACGACAGAGTTTCTGCATAAGGAGTCTTTTCTCATCGAGAATCATAGTTTGAGACCTCCCCATTTCTCATTGAATATTGCTGCGTCCATAGTTTTGAGATCTGGAGCTATCTCTGGAACAAAGTCCATCTGATCCAAAATATCTTTCTGAAGATCAATACCAGGAGCGATTTCTATAATAGTCATCTTCTTATCGATGAGTTTAAATACTGCACGTTCAGTGATGTAAAATACATCCTGATCCTCTGGTGAATACTGACCAGCGAATGTAATCTGACTTACAGTATCAACAAACTTTCTAATGTCGCCTTCTTTGACAACTTCAATCTTGCCATCGCCAAGCTTATACTCAGCGTGGCCAGTGAATGTGCCAGCGAAGATTACCTTCTTGGTAGCAGCAGTAATATCGATGAATCCGCCAGGACCTGTAAGGCGCGAGCCCATACGAGAAACATTGTTGTTACCGTATTTGTCAACCTGACCGATACCAAGGCAAGTCATATCAAGTCCGCCACCGCTGATAAAGTCAAACATATCATTTGGTGTGATGATTGCCTCAGGGTTGTATGCACTACCAAAGCTTGGTAGCGCTGATGGTACGCCACCAACCATACCTGACTCTGTTGACATCGTCACCTTTTCAAGTTGGCCTTCCTCCGCTACAACCTTTGATACGTCAGCAGGCATACCAACACCAAGGTTGATAAGGTCGCCTGCCTTAAGTTCCATTGCGCAACGGCGACAAACAACCTTGCGCTCATCAAATGGAATAGGCTTAATCTCATCAAGTGGGATTTTAATTTGACCAGAGAATGAAGGCTCCCAATAGTCGCCCTCAGCCTGCCAGCATGACATAGGATCTTTTGCCTTGACTACGTAATCTACAAGTGCGCCTGGAATTTTAACATCCTTTGGATTGAGTGTATCCGCCTTTGCAAGATACTCAACCTGAACGATTACAATACCGCCAGAATTCTTTGTAGCCTCAGCAATTGCAAGACCCTCATTTATTACTGATTCATGAGCAAAAGAGATATTACCCTTTTCATCTGCGATTGTTCCACGAAGAAGTGCAACATCAACTTTAAATCCTGGATAGAAGAGGTACTCTTCTCCATCAAACTCAACCACTTTAACGAGTTCATCTTTTGCAGACTTATTCATACGTCCACCCTCAACGCGAGGATCAACGAATGTTCCAAGTCCTGTTTTGGTGATAAGGCCAGGGCGACCTGCGGCGATTTCGCGCCAAAGGTTGATGATAACACCCTGTGGGAGACAATAGCTCTCAAGCTGTTCAGCACGGGCTAGGTCGCAAAGGCTAAACGCAGAGCCTATGTGTGCACTGGTCCATTTCGCAATAAGCCCTGGACCTGCCTCACCAAAACGTGTGGCACCACGAGCACCATGAGCCTTGTCAGGCTCATCGCGACGTACGCGGTCCCATCCTATAAAGTTATTACCGTGACCCCAGTCACCCATGGCGCTACCTTGCTTTAAATGAAGGTTGCATGGATGGCCTGTCTCGGCGAAATTATCTCTTATTGCACAAGCAATTTCCTCTGCCCATCCAGACAGTCCCATGCCACCGATACCTACGGTCGCGCCATCTGGAATGAGTTGTGCTGCCTCACGAGCACTAATAAACTTTGCCATAGTGTTCTCCTTACTTATTTTTTGCTAAAAACTCTCTTGTAATTGCTACAGCTTTCTTAGCGCCTCCACCAATCCAGAGGTGCTCTGCTGGGAATTCGTGGAATTCACAGTTTGGATACTTTGCTGCAGCCTCTCTTGAATAAGAGACATTTACAATATGGTCCTTATTTCCATGAATCAAAAGCACTGGCTTTTTAAATGTGCAAATCTGCTCATATGGATCAAGGTCAATTACATCTGTGCAATAGTTTTTGGCAACATGCACGATTGCGCACCAGAACTTCTCTGGTGGGTTCTTTGGATCAAAGCGAGCTGTGATCATCGAACCCTTTCTTGCGTCATCACAAATTGAAAGTGCTGGGTAGTAAAGGATGATTTTAGAAATCTCATCCTCAAGTTCTGGCGCAACAAGTGATGTTGCCATGCCACCCTGTGAGCAGCCCCAAAGTGTGATATTTGTTGTATCAACAAAGTCCTGTGACTTTGCATAGT
>JAUNQL010000100.1 GCA_030536195.1 Clostridia bacterium
AACTGCCGTGTCCGCCGAGAGTATATTTGTTAGTGGCGCAGACGTCATTACGACGGGAAACCATTCTTTCCGTCGCAAGGAGGCATATAGCTATTTTGATGATACGGAATGCCTCCTACGCCCAGCGAACTTTGTTGATACGGTTCCTGGTCATGGCACATGTATCCTTGACAAGGGACGCGTACAGGTTGGCGTAATTAATCTCATGGGCACTATGTATATGGAGCCACTTTCAAATCCATTTCTTCTTGTGGATGATTTGGTATCTTCCTTGTCCGCATGCAAGATTATTCTCGTTGACTTCCATGCGGAGGCAACATCTGAGAAGAAGGCAATGGGATACTACCTCGACGGTAGGGTATCAGCTGTCGCTGGTACACACACTCACGTCCAGACCGCTGATGAGTGTGTTTTATCCGGTGGTACTGGTTACATCACTGACCTCGGTATGACTGGCCCGCTCGAGTCAGTACTCGGAGTTGTACCATCAATTGTCATCGACAAATTTAAGTACAACATGCCAGCACGCTTCGACTGGAAGCGTGGCAAGAGCGAGCTTAATGCTTGCCTATTTGAAATTGACGACAGCACTGGTAAGTGCCTGTCAGTTAAACGCATTAGAGTTTTGGAGGATTAGTTTTGAAGAGAATCATTTCCCTCTTTCTTTGTATAGTCTTAATCCTTTCATTCACAGCTTGTAGCATGAATGGAAAAGGTAAGTTATCTAAAAAAGGCGGAAGTGAAGAGACTACTCCAATCAAGCTCCCGTTCTCTCGTGAAGAGGGACTCAACCCATATAAGGCAAAGAGCCTTATGAACTATTGCATCATGCCACTTATCTATTCAGGACTCTATACGGTTGATGCAAACTACAATCCAGTTATGGATATCGCAACTGGTGTCACTTATGAGGGCAAGAAAGCCACAGTCACAATTGACCCAAAGCGTAAATTTTCTAACAGTAGAAAGATAACAGCGGATGACGTTGTTTACTCATATAACTTGGCCAAGAAGTCAACGTACTACGGTTCGCTCCTTCGTAACGTCACAGGATGTGTCAAGGATTCTGATGAGCAGGTGTACTTCGTTACATCGACACCGAACGTGTACATTGCGGCATCGCTCACCTTCCCAATCATCCCTGATGGTTCTGTATCGGAGGCAGTGCCTCACGGCGCTGGCCCGTATATGTTTACCAAGACGGCTGAGGGCGGTACTCTCACCGCTAACATGTACTACCCAAATGGTAAGTATGCAACTGATAGTATCACACTGATGAACGTCACCGACGCATCCAACCTCAATATCGGCCTTATCATTGGCAATATGGATGCTATGTACGATGACCTCTCATCTGGTAGCAGCCAACGTATTGCAGCGGGCTCTGCTCAGGTTGACTTGAACAACTTGGTTTATCTCAAGTTTAATCATGGCAACTTGTTCGCCAACACCAAACTCCGCCAAGCAGTGGCAGTACTGCTCGACAAGGAGGAGATTTTGAACGCTGGCTTTGAGGGCTATGGTCAGGCAACTGACGTCCCATTCAATCCACAGTGGTTTGCTGCTGAGGGATTGACTGGTCCAGAGCTTTCTTATGACGAGGCGCAGGAGTACCTAACTCACGCACTGGGTAAGTACTGTATCCACATCCTTGTCAACAGCGACAACATGTTTAAACTTAAGTGTGCCGAGACGGTGGCATCCCAGCTCGCTGTCGCAGGCATCAGTGCCTCGGTTGAGGCGGTACCTCGTGCCCAGATGGATGAGGCCATCGAGGCAGGCAGTTACGATTTATACGTTGCTGAGTTTAAGATGAGCAACGATATGAATATAGGTCCACTCCTCCACGAGGAGGACGACCTCACAACACAAGCAACATTCTTTACATTCCTCTCAGGTAATACACCGGGTCCGGACTTTATGGCAGTCTTTAACGAGAACATGCCATTCATCCCACTCTGTATCAGGTATGGCGTTGTGTCATACTCAAAGGGCATTCAAGGTGGCGTAGCACCACTGCCGAACAACCCTTATGCAAACCTCATGGAATGGTACTTATAAAGGAGAGTGTAAAATGGTAAATTACGAAAATGCGCTCGGAACAATAGAAATTTCAGAAGAGTATTTTTCTCAGCTCCTTGGCAGCGTTGTTCCAACCTGCTTTGGTGTTGCTGGTATGGCCGACACAGGCTTTTCACAACAGCTTCGCTCCTTCCTTCACAAGACAAAGTTTTACCTCGATCGCGGTGTAAACGTTGTCCGTGAAGCAGACGGCCTTGTTGTTGAGCTCCACATTGTTGTAACCTATGGCGTCAATATCTCGGTAGTAGTACAGAGTATTGTCAACAAGGTTCGCTACACAATTGAGGATGCTACTGGTCTTACAGTTAAGACCGTCAACGTATTCGTTGATTCAATGATTTCGTAAGGGGTGCACGAAAGTGATTAATGGTGCGGTTTTCCGCGACGCAATTATCTCTGCGTCTAACAACATAATGAATCACAGGCAAGAGGTTGACTCACTCAACGTCTTTCCTGTTCCTGATGGAGATACAGGTACCAATATGTGTATGACCATGGACTCCGCCGCAAGGGAGCTTCAACTCCTCCCAGATGATGTGACGGTAGAGACCGTGGCTAAGACTACGTCCTCCGCTATGCTTCGTGGAGCACGTGGTAACTCCGGCGTTATCCTGTCATTGATTTTCCGTGGTGTATCCAAGGGACTCAAGGGCAAGGAGACAATGGAGGCGCGCGATTTACTTATCGCGCTCTCATATGGTGTTGAGTCTGCTTACAAGGCTGTAATGAAGCCAACTGAGGGTACTATCCTCACAGTTGTCAGACTCGCTGCGCGCGACGGCGCAGCATACGGCACAGAAAACAAGGAGGCCGACATTGTCGACATCTGGCAGGCCGTATGCGACGGCGCTGAGGCAGCGCTTGCAACAACGCCTGATTTACTCCCAGTACTTAAGAAGGCAGGCGTTGTAGACTCTGGCGGACAGGGTCTCGTTTACGCATTCCATGGTATGCTCTCTGTATTCAAAGGAGAGGGCATCATACCAAATGAGGCAAACGGTGATGCGTCCGCTAAAAAGGACGAGATGTCCGAAGAGGAACTCGTCGAGAAATATGACTACAAGCTTGAGTACGTTATCCGCCGCAACGACAGCAAGGATAAGGACGGACTCAAAGCATACCTTAAATCAATCGGTGGCAACGTCTCAGTCCGTGAGAAGGACGGCGTCATGACAGTTAAACTTGCAACTGACGTACCAGGTCCTGCTATGGTTGAGACAATGAAGTTTGGTAGCCTCATCGGCTGCAAGATTGAAAACCTCGCTATCCTTCGTGAGGAGGAGAAGAAGGCTGAGATCAATGCCAAGGCTAACGAGGCACTCGAGCCAGTTGAGCCAGTTAACGACTATGGCTTCGTTGCAGTTGCAGCAGGCGAGGGCCTCTCTGCAATGTTTTCTGAGCTCGGCGCTGACGTAGTTGTCAGCGGTGGCCAGACAATGAACCCATCGACGGAGGACATCCTCAACGCTGTTGAAGCAACTCCAGCCAAGACAGTCTTTGTACTTCCAAACAACAAGAACATCATTATGGCAGCCGAGCAGGCAGCGCCACTTTCAACCCGCAAGGTTATCGTCCTCCCAACAAGGACAGTGCCACAGGGTATGACAGCGATGATGAACTTTGACCCAGATGCATCGGTTGATGACAACCACCTTGCAATGGCCAAGGCAATCGAGAACGTTGGCACTGCTCAAGTTACTTTCGCAGCACGTGATAGCCTGATTGACGGCAAGTCAGTAAAGCAGGGACAGATCCTTGGTATGGAGAACGGATCAATTACAACAATCGAGGACGATGTTGTAACGGCTGCGTTCAAGGTAACCAAGAACCTCTGCAACAAGAACACAGAAATCGTAACAATATTCTATGGTGAGGATGCAACCGAGGAAGAGGCAAATCAACTTCTTGAGATGCTCCAGAAGAAATTCTCAAACATTGATATCTCTATCCTTCCAGGTGGACAACCTGTTTACTACTACATTATCTCTGTAGAATAGGAAGGTGCATTATGCTCCTAGACACTCAGATAAAATTCTTAAAAGGCGTTGGTGAGAAGCGCGCCGAGCAACTAAGTTCGCTCGGCGTGACTACTATCAACGCTCTTTTTCATTATTATCCGAGGACATATGAGGATTGGAGTTCACCTGTGCCAATTGAGGGCTCGGAGTGGCTTGACTGCTGCTGCATCAAAGCAACAGTTGCTGGCGACGTCCGTCGCCACAAGGCAAAAAGTAGCGGCATCATGGTTTTTGAGACCGATGTCTTTGATGACACAGGCAGTGTGCACATAGTAATTTTTAATAATAAATACGCCGCATTAAAGCTTCAAAAGGGTGAGGAGTTACTCTTTTTTGGTGCGGTTACAATGAACCATGGTGAGCGCCAGATGCTCTCACCAAGTATTGAAAAGACCGGCACCAAGGAGCGTATCAAACCGATATACCGTCGCAGTGGCAGCATCACCTCAAACTATATTGAGAAGTGCGTTGACACTGCACTTACTCAATACGGTATGTGTATTGAGGACCCGCTCCCACGCGAGATTATTGAGAAGTATGATTTGATGCCACTCTTTGATGCTATCC
>JAUNQL010000101.1:0-1974 GCA_030536195.1 Clostridia bacterium
CAACGTCTCCAGCGTCTCAATCAGTTCATCCTTCTCATATCGGCGTGTGCCATCGGCTGTATAGATATCTTCACCGGCATAGATGCCGACCTTAGCACCACTAAGATACTGCTCCTCATACACTGGCGTAAAGCAATCTCCGTTCTCCTCAAATCCAGTTAAAACCTCACCCTTTTTGTAGACTGAGAAGAACCTCATCAAGTTCTCATCCTTACACTCCCAAGAGACAACCTGTCCCTCCTGTGTGATTGAGAAAACATACTTCTCCTCCGAGCGGATATATCCTGTTGGGGCGAGGCTCTCAATAGCATAGTATGTGCCATATTTGAGTTTCTTGAAAGTGGCGACACCGGACTCATCAGACGTCTCGGTATCAATGAGATTGTCACTCATGTCATAGACCTCAAACTGTGCACCCGGTATGCCCTTGCCAGTGCCAGCATCCACCTTGAGTACTTTAAGATCACCAGTTATCTGAGCATAGACCTTGTAACTATAACTTACGGGCACGTTCATCTGTCCTGTGACCATCGACTGGCCACTGACAGGGTCCAAAATCATCATTGCCTGTGATGTTGTAGGCAAGGTCTTTTTTGTGAGTTTAAGATTTGCACCATTGATATACTTTGACGATGTGAGTGTCAGGTTGTTGCCTGAAACTGAAACGCTGACACCGCTATCGCAGGTAACGTCATACGACGAGAGGACACCATTGGTGTCCGTCAGCGTTTTGCTATAACCACCGGTCGCAGCGTTGTACGCAAGTTCAATCTTGGTACCAGCAAATGACGGCTGCTTAAAGTGGTTGTAGATCTTGGTAATCAAGTCATTGTACGCTGCTGTACCACTCGCCCTCTGGGCCATGATACTAGCGAAATAATTTTCGGAAAGGTACATCGAATAAGTACCGCCGTCCTTATACGTGTAATTCACAGCCTGACGGCTATTGGTTTTAGTCGATGTACGAATACCAGTTTGATATTCCCAAATGATGCACTGCGTCGCGGCGAAGTAGTCATCGGCATTGCCGCCCGACATCGGGTAGCCATAGAGTGTGGCGAGCGTGATGCCGAGCTTCTGCTCGTCGGAAAGGCTCGCCCAGACGTGGTTAGTCGATGTCGATGGCGGTGCCGCATAACGTAGCGCCGCAGTGTTACCCTCCACCTGGAACTCAAGGCAATATACCCAGAGGGTATTGCCATCCGTTCCGTGGCGCGGGCTACCGAGAGAGTAATCATCTGATGTTACAAAACCAGCATGTACCTTAGCCGTTTTACCAGTGTGGAACGGATACGTGTAAAACGACTCGGTGTCAATCGACATGATGACGCCTTCACCGGTTGTAACATTGGCGTTATCCTTGGCCGACACTGTAACAACAGCCAAGGATAACAAAACAATAAAAGTTATCAAAAACGCAAATTTGCGTTTCATATCTATCCCTCCAAAAAGAAAAAACAAAAGGGTGGCCGCTTAAATTTTCGTGTGATTGGGTAGTATGGTGGGTGTTCAATCATAAGGTTCAAGGAGAAAGAACAGGTGCGGCCACCCTTTTATTAGCCTCCAAATTCGATATTGTGCGCTGTGATCCTGAAACGATGGCGGGTTGCACCCTCCTTGTCCTTATAGACATCGTTCTGGAAAGTGCCATGTACAATTACCCTCTGGCCCTTCTTGACATAGTTCTCAACGAACTCGGCAGTCCTATCCCAACAGCTGACATCAAAGAACTCTCCGTCACTGCCGTCACGGTCATTATTGGCGATTGTAAAGTTTGCGACCTTTACACCTTTGTCGCCAACCTCTTTAATCTCTGGATCAGCTGTCAATCTGCCTGACAAAACTATAATTTTCATACCTTACCTCCAAATATTAATTTTGGACATGCAAAAATGCGTCCTACTTATATATCCCGAAAAGGGATAAAAGCGGACGCATTTTCTACGAATGGTATGAAATTTATAACGAGTGGTC
>JAUNQL010000101.1:1984-4618 GCA_030536195.1 Clostridia bacterium
CGCAGAGAGCGATAATCTGGTCAGCAAATTTAGCGAGGTCCTTATTAGCTCCTCCCTCATTGTGCTGGATAGTTTGGATAAGGCGTTGACCAGCGAGGTAGAGACGACCATAAGGGCTGTTTGCCTTAAAGATTGGTGAGCTATTTGCTTTCTTTTCAATTCTTTGATGATTGCCCTCGGAAATCATCTTGTTGCTTATCAAATCAACTACAGCGTATGGATATGGTGCATACGCGTTGAGGCCTAGCTCGTCGCGCAAGCGCCTTGTATATGCCTCACAGACGTCATCGTCGCCGTGGCAGACGAAGACCTGTCCTGGCGAGAACTCAAAGGCGTTAATCCAACGGAGCAGGCCGTTGATATCGGCGTGTCCAGACACGCCTGCAAGCTTGCAGACCTCTGCAAGCACCTCTATCTCCTCGCCGAAGATCTTGACGGTTGTAGCACCGTCAACAAGTGCTCGACCGAGTGTGCCAACTGCCTGGTAACCAACGAAGAGTATGGTGCTCTCTGGTCGCCAGAGGTTGTGCTTTAAGTGGTGCTTGATACGACCGGCCTCGCACATGCCTGAGGCAGAGATGATAACCTTAGGGTCTAAATCATAGTTCACAGCCTTGGACTCGTCAGATGAAACGGAGAGTTTCAAGTTGGATACTTCAATAGGGTTAATCCCCTTAGCGAGTAAATCAAGTGCCTCAGCATCCAAGTACTCCCTATCGCATGTGCTATAGATATTAGTTGCTTCAATAGCCAGTGGGCTATCAACATATACTTTGAAATCACCATGACCAGTTACAAGACCCTGCTCCTTTATCTGACGGATAAAGTAGAGCATCTCTTGGGTACGGCCGACTGCAAATGATGGGATAACGAGGTTACCGCCCCTATCGAACGTGCGCTGGATAACCTTAGCAAGCTCAGCCACATACTGTGGCTTGGAGCCATGCGCACGGTCACCATAGGTCGATTCCGTAATAACGTAGTCGGCCGTTGTGATGTATTTCGGGTCATTGATGAGCGGCTGGTCCGTGTTACCGATGTCGCCAGAGAAGACGAGTTTCTTGGAGATGCCGTTCTCGGTTAGGAATACCTCGATTGATGACGAGCCGAGCAAATGACCCGCATCAACAAAGCGGATTTGAACACCGTCACAGATGTCGATAAGCTCATCATAAGTATGCGCCTCAAAGCACTCAAGTGCTGCGAGCGCATCCTCTATTGTATAGAGTGGCAAAACCTCGTCCTTACCGGCACGCTTGGCCTTGACGTTTTTCCACTCTGCTTCAAACTCTTGGATGTGAGCCGAGTCGCGAAGCATAATCTTACACAGGTTGTAAGTTGCCTGTGTTGCAAAGATTGTGCCATTAAATCCCTGTGCTGCAAGCAGTGGCAATTTACCTGAGTGGTCAATATGTGCGTGTGTCAAAAAGACATAGTCAATCTCACTGGCGCCAACAGGCAATTCGCCTGATTCATAAATATCCGCACCTTGCTCTAAGCCATAGTCGACAAGCATCTTCTTGCCACAGGCCTCGATGTAGTAACAGCTGCCTGTTACCTCATGTGCAGCGCCACAGAAAGTGAGCTTCAAGGTAAATCCCCCTTTTACTTGATAGTTGCTACGACCTTGTTGGTATAAGGTCTCTCAGAATAAACCGAATAATCTAAAGATGACGTGTTAGCACGAATCAACTTGAGTGACAATTCATTATCACTATCAAGCGGATTAAATGATTCGCCGTTGTAGAGGACAGTCATCTCAACTGTTGAAACACCGTCATACTCAAAGACAATGTTCATACGAGCATTGTCTGGAAGCGTTGGTGCAATAATCACTTTACAGAGTTCCTCAAATGTTGATCGAACCTTGTTTGTGAGTGTGTAGTCAATCTGACTCTTGTGGCAGTACTCCTCAAGTTGAGAAGCAAGGCTCAAGAAGTCAAAGTCACGGCTGAGTATGTCAAACTCTTGGACACGGAGGCGCTTGATAAAGCGGCGTGTCTTGTCGTTCTTTGGATTATCAAAGATCTCATCAGGTGTGCCATCGTCATAGATGACACCCTCATCCATGTAAAATACACGGTTGGCAATCTCGCGAGCAAAACGCATCTCATGCGTTACGATGAGCATCGTAACGCCAGTCTTGGTCAGGTCGCGAATAACGGTCTCAACCTCGCCGACCATGGCAGGGTCAAGCGCCGAGGTTGGCTCGTCGAAGAGTATTACCTCTGGGTCCATTGCCAGGGTACGCGCGATCGCGATACGTTGCTTCTGACCGCCTGAGAGGTCGTCCGGATAAGCTAGCGCCTTATCCGACAGACCAACGGTCTTGAGAAGCGACAGCGCCTTGGATCGCGCCTCCGTAAAGGAGCGACCCAGGAGGTCGACCTGAGGTACGATAATATTTTCAATTACAGTGAGGTGACCAAAGAGGTTAAAACTTTGGAACACCATACCCATCTTGCGACGGACCATATTGATGTCGCATGATGGATCAGTTATGCACTCACCGTCGAAGATAATCTCACCGGATGTCGGTGGATCAAGCATGTTGAGTGCGCGAAGGAGAGTTGATTTACCAGTACCGGATGGACCGATAATGGCAATTACATCACCCTCCCTAATAATTGCATT
>JAUNQL010000102.1 GCA_030536195.1 Clostridia bacterium
GAACTAACAGTCCAGCAGCAACAGATGCGATAGTACCATATGCCAAGCCTTTAACGCCTACGGATTGAACACTTATAAGCGAAACCGCAGCATTTACTAATGCCGTAACAGTATCCGATACCAATACTAGATTGGCATTGCCATCCGCTATTACTAAGTAATAAACATTCCAGAAGAGCGGATATATAAGTGCCATGAAAACAAATGGCTCATAATACTCTCTTGCCATTGCTCCGATTGTATCATTCGTGACATAGTATCTGAAGAAAGCATCCTCGCCTACGTACATCAATAAAGCTAATGTAATTCCTGCAATTACAGAAAATGTAACGCTGGTTCCTGCAACTTTATGTGCTCTCTCCTTCTCGAAAGCACCTGCATACATTGAATATTTATTAGCAGCACCAATTCCTATGATGTAGGAAACAAAACAAAGCAATGTAAATACCGGTGTTACCAATCCCGTAGCAGAAACCGCATCTTCGGAAATATACAGGCCTCCAACGATAGGGTCAGCAAGTGATCCAATCATGCCTACTGCCCATCCAGCACATTGGCAATAAGCATCTTGTTGTACTTCTTCTTAAAAAATCCACCCGTTAATGTAGTATCCAATTATTTTTCTCCCATTACTATGCTCTTGTGCTCGAGCGTAATTCGAATAGTAGATCTCTTAGTTCCGCTGCTCTCTCAAAGTCCAGTTCCTTGGCAGCTTCTTTCATGCTCTTCTCAAGCTTCTTAATAGTTTCTCTCAATTCGTTAGTTGTCATAGACTTAGGATTCTTGATGTCTATGTCGCCACGATATTCCTTGGTCGCTCTTGCGATGTCTCTAACCGGCTTGACGATAGTCTTAGGCGTAATACCATTAGCTTCGTTATATTTCTCCTGAGCCTCGCGCCTTCTTGCGGTCTCATCAATGCAGTACTTCATCGCTTTGCTGATGCGATCCGCATACATAATAACGCGTCCATGCTCGTTTCTTGCCGCTCTTCCTACCGTCTGTATCAGAGAAGTCTCGGTACGCAAGAAGCCTTCCTTGTCAGCATCAAGAATTGCGATAAGCGATACCTCCGGTAAGTCAAGTCCCTCTCTTAGCAGGTTGATTCCGACCAAAACGTCAAACTTACCCATTCGAAGATCCCTGATTATCTCGAGACGTTCGAAGTTGTCGATTTCTGAATGCAAGTATCTAACGCGGATTCCGTCGCCTTGTAGGAACTTGGTGAGGTCCTCCGCCATTCTTTTGGTCAGTGTTGTTACCAGAACTCTCTCACCCGACTCCGCTGTCTTTCTTATCTCCAGTATAAGATCATCAATCTGACCCTTGACAGGTCTAACCTCAATCTTAGGATCTAGAAGACCAGTTGGTCTTATCAGCTGCTCTGCTGTCACTCCGCCGCTCTCCTTGAGCTCATACTCTGCAGGAGTTGCTGATACATAGAGAGTCTGACCAGTCAGCTCACTGAACTCCTCGAACTTCAGCGGTCTGTTATCGAAAGCTGAAGGCAACCTGAATCCATACTCTACCAACGATGTCTTTCTTGCATGGTCGCCATTATACATCGCACGAAGCTGAGGCAGCATCGCATGTGACTCATCGATGATAGTAAGAAAATCTCCATCAGGGAAATAATCCAACAAAGTGTATGGACGCTCACCTGGCTCCAGGAAATTGATGTGTCTTGAATAATTCTCGATACCTTTACATGTACCGATTTCCACCATCATCTCAATGTCGTAATTGGTTCTCTGCTCGAGTCTCTGTGCCTCTAGCAATTTGCCATTAGCCTTGAACCAATCCAGTCTCTGCTCCAGTTCCTCTCTGATTGAAGCTACGGCTTTCGTCATATTCTCCTTGCTAGTTACATAATGTGATGCAGGGAAAATAGATATGTGACTACGAGTAGCAGTTACTTCTCCAGTAACAGGATTAATCTCCTTAATAGATTCAATCTCATCACCGAACAATTCAATTCTAACTGCGCTCTCTCCTCCAGCGGGATATATGTCTATTATATCTCCTCTCGCTCTGAAGGTGCCTCTCTGAAAATCCATATCGTTGCGGTTGTACTGAATATCCGTCAGCTTTCTCATCAGCTCAGTTCTCTCATACTCCATACCAGGGCGGAGACTTATTAACTGATTGCGATAAGAACTAGTACTACCAAGTCCATAGATACAAGATACCGATGCAACAACGATAACGTCTTTCCTCTCAAGCTGTGCCGCAGTTGCAGAGTGGCGCAGCTTATCAATTTCATCATTGATATCCGCATCCTTCTCTATATATGTGTCAGTCGAAGGCACATAAGCCTCAGGCTGATAGTAATCATAATATGAAACGAAATATTCAACAGCGTTATCTGGAAAGAACTCTTTCATCTCTCCATGAAGTTGTGCCGCCAGAGTCTTGTTGTGAGAAATAATCAAAGTAGGCTTCTGAACTGCCTCGATTATTTTCGCCATAGTAAAAGTCTTGCCCGAACCAGTTACACCCATCAATGTCTGTGCCCTGTTTCCGGCTCTAATGCTCTCGGCAATCTTCGCCACAGCCTGAGGCTGATTGCCAGTCGCATCAAATTCACTAACAACTCTAAATTCGCTCATTTGTTCTATTATATCACATTATGCGCAAAAAGAAGCATCGTGCTTAGCACGATGCCTCTTCTATATTAATACTATGCGATTATCTAGCCACCGAGGTAAGCCTTCTTAACCTGTTCGGACTTAGCGAGTTCCTCACCAGTTCCTGACAGTGTAATGCGGCCTGTCTCGATAACGTATGCTCTGTCGGCTACGGATAAAGCCATCTGAGCATTCTGCTCTACGAGCAGTATAGTAGTACCAGCTTTGTTCAAATGCTGAATAATCTCAAATATCTGGTCTACCAATATTGGTGCGAGTCCCATTGAAGGCTCATCCAGCATTAACAGTGCAGGGTCAATCATCAGAGATCTTCCCATTGCGAGCATCTGCTGCTCTCCGCCTGAAAGTGTTCCTGCAATCTGCTTGGAACGTTCTTTCAGTCTTGGGAACTGCGTATATACATACTCAAGATTGTGCTGGATTCTGCTAGGATCAGTTACGAAAGCACCCATCTCTAGGTTCTCTTGTACTGTCATCTGCTGGAAAATTCTACGACCTTCAGGTACGTGTGAAATTCCCTTAGCTACAATCTTGTGTGCTGGGGTCTTAGCAATAGACTCACCCAAGAATTCAATATCTCCAGTCTTACTGCGTAAGAGTCCGGATATTGTATGAAGTGTAGTTGACTTACCTGCGCCGTTAGCACCGATAAGTGCAACAATCTCACCTTTGTTTACATCGAAGGAGATTCCTTTCAGGGCATGAATGGCACCATAGTAAACATTAAGGTCTTTAACTGTTAATACTGATCCCATTACTTCTCCTCCTTCTTAGTCTTCTTTTCCTTGCCTCTGCTCTTACCGAGGTAAGCTTCGATTACCTTAGGGTCGCTCTGAATCTGCTCAGGGTTACCCTTGGCAATCGTTCTACCATAGTTGAGTACTGCAATTCCTTCACAGATTCCCATTACCAAGCTCATGTCGTGCTCGATTAACAGAATTGCAATATGGAACTTATCTCTGATCTCTCTGATAACCTCCATCAATTCTGCAGTTTCAGATGGGTTCATTCCAGCTGCAGGCTCATCTAAGAGCAGTAGTTTTGGCTTAGTTGCAAGCGCTCTCATAATCTCAAGCCTTCTCTGTGCACCATATGGAAGTGATCCAGCCTTAGCATTTGCAAGATCCTCCATATTGAAGAGCTTAAGGAACTCCATAGCTTCCTTGTGAATACGCTTCTCTTCTTTTCTATATTTGCGTGTATGAAGCATTGAGTCAAGAAGTCCATAATTAGTAGTATGGTGAAGTGCAACCTTAATGTTTTCTTCAACAGTCAGCTTGTCGAACAATCTGATGTTCTGGAAAGTTCTTGCCATTCCCATTACGTTGACATCCTGTGTGCTTCTTCCTTCAGTACTCTCACCGTCGAAGATGATCTCTCCTCTTGTTGGCTCATATACCTTAGTCAGCATGTTGAAGATAGTAGTCTTACCAGCACCATTAGGTCCGATAAGTCCAGCAATCTCAGTTCTTCCAACTGTTAATGAGAAATTATCTACAGCAGTCAGTCCTCCGAAGACAATGCCGAGGTTATTAACCTCAATAACTGGTATTGCAACCTGGTCCTTATCCTGTAAGTAAGTTCCTTCATAGTAAGGTTCATCTGGTGAATACTGTTCCTTGGCATCTACGTAAACTGCAATTCCGCCTACATTACCTGTGTAATTATCTGCAGCGTCAGCTTTGCCATTGTACAATTCTTCTTCCTTTACAGTAACAAACTTTCCTGCATCTTCTTTCATTTCACTTTTCTTACGTCTAGGCATTAGTTGCACCTCCTTTCTTCTTCTTGAAAGGATTAATCTTCTCCCAGAACATACCTACCTTAGCTTTGATTGTTGGGTTGTATGTACAGATCATTACCAAGATTAGTACAATTGCATAAGTAAGCATTCTGTAATCTGCGAACTGACGAAGCGCTTCTGGCAAGATTGTTAATAATGCCGCAGCAATCATTCCACCCCAGATATT
>JAUNQL010000103.1 GCA_030536195.1 Clostridia bacterium
CATCAAAGCTGTGCTTGGCATAGCCATATCCCGGCAAGTCAACAAGCCTTGCCGTATCGGACTTATAAAAGTTAATTGTAATTGTCTTGCCAGGCTGAGAACTCACTCTGGCAAGATTTTTTCTGTTCAAAATCTTGTTAATCAGTGAGGACTTGCCAACATTGGAACGGCCTGAAAAAACAATCTCAGGCATTGTGCATGCTGGAAGCTGTTTAAATGTGCCAGCAGACAACTCGTAATCTACTTTGTTAAAGTTCATATAAGAGCCACCTTAAATACTTCGTCTAAAGTTGAAACTGGGATAAATTTTATGTTCTCTTTGACAACGTCAATGACGTCCGGGAGGTCTGGGACATTGTCCTTTGGAATAAGGACAGTTTTGATGCCAGCCTTGTATGCTGCCATTGTCTTCTCACGAAGGCCACCTATTGGAAGGACTTTGCCTGTTAATGATATCTCACCAGTCATGGCAACAGTGCCGTCAACAGGGCGCTTGGTAAGCGCTGACAAAAGCGCTGTTGTCATCGTAACACCTGCCGATGGGCCATCCTTAGGTGTGGCGCCCTCTGGCACGTGGATGTGGATATCAAGCTCATCAAATTGAGCATCAATCTTGTACTTTTTGGCATTGGCGCGGATAAAGCTTAGAGCAATCCTTGCCGACTCCTTCATGACATCGCCAAGGGAACCTGTAAGTTCCAAGTCGCCCTTGCCCTTCATGAGGGTTGACTCAACCTTGAGCATCTCGCCACCGACCTCAGTCCAGGCGAGACCGTTTACAACGCCAACCTCATTTTTGAGTTTAACCTTGTCCTTAAACTTAGGCGCACCAAGTATTGCCTCAAGTTCCTTAGCACCAATTACATTGGTTGTATTGGTCTTGGTAACAATATTATAGGCGGTGTGCCTTGAAATCTTGTCAATTTTACGCTCGAGTTCACGAACGCCAGCCTCTCTTGTATAGGAAGCAATTATCTCATTAATCGCGCTGTCACGTACTTTAAGCTGTGTTTTGTCTATGCCGTGACGTGCCATTGATTTCGGTACTAGATGCTTCTTAGCAATATGGAATTTCTCGTCAGCAGTGTAGCTGTAAAGGTCTATTACTTCCATCCTGTCAAGAAGAGGCCTCGGTATGTTGTTTTTGTCATTTGCCGTTGTGATAAAGAGGACCTGTGAGAGGTCGAATGGAATCTCGACAAAATGGTCTACAAAAGCCTTGTTTTGCTCAGGGTCTAAAACCTCGAGCATGGCTGACGATGGGTCGCCTTTGATATCGGCAGCCATCTTGTCAATCTCATCGAAGAGGATGAGAGGATTGCGAGAACCCGCATCTGCGATGGCGCTCATTACACGGCCAGGCATGGAACCGATATAGGTACGCCTGTGGCCACGAATCTCGGCCTCATCGTGGATGCCACCGAGTGATACACGAGCGTAGTTGCGTCCCATCGCACGGGCAAGGGACTGGGCAATAGATGTCTTGCCGACGCCTGGAGGTCCCGCAAGACAGATAATCTGTCCCTTGACGTCAGGGTTGAGCTGACGTACTGCAAGGAGTTCGATGATGCGGTCCTTGACCTCGTCAAGACCGTAGTGGTCCGCATCAAGCACCTTCCTTGCGTGGATAAGGTCAAGCTTATCACGGGTTTCAATATCCCAAGGCAGGCCAAGTACTGTATCGAGATAGTTGCGTGATACAGTGGACTCAGCTGGTGAGCCATTGCCCATCTTCTGAAGTCTGCTGCACTCTCGAAGGAACTTCTCACGTGACTTGGCACTGATGTGCTCTATTGAATTAATCTTCTGACGATATGTATCAATCTCATCAGCAGAGCCCTCACCGTCGAGTTCCTCTGACAGGGCTCTGATTTGCTCGCGAAGGTAGTACTCACGTTGGTTATCATCAACTGCCTGCTCTACCTTGGCTGCAATCTTGTCCTCGAGTTCCATCATCTGGATCTCGGACGACAAGATTTCACACATCTTCTCAAGACGTGTGATTGGGTGTTGCTCCTCCAAAATCTTTTGCTTTGATGCAAAAGGTATTGCGATTACTGATGCGATATAATCAGCAATCGCACCTGGGTTGTCATCCGTGATTACACGGATCATAACATCAGGTGACATCTTAGGAGTGAAGCGTGAATACTGTTCAAATATATCGCGTGCCTTGCGTACCAATGCCTCGGCATAGTCCTGCCTATTCTTGGCATAGCCCTTCTCTGGCCTGCGTTCAACAAGAGCATATAGGCACTTGTCGTCCTCTATGCCACGCTTTAGCATAGCACGGCAATCACCCTCGACTACAACTCTGATATTGTTAGACTCAGGTATGCCGATAATTTGGCGCACACGAACAAGGACGCCCATTTTATAGACGTCCCCAAATGTTGGTTCTTCAATTGCAGTGTCCTTTTGGGTGACGAGGAATAGCTCGTCGCCCTTGTCAATTGCTTCCTTAACAGCGGCAATAGATTTCTCTCTTGCCGCATCAAAGTGAAGCAACATTCCTGGGAATACAACAAGTCCACGAAGTGCGACTGTTGGGACTAAGTTCATATTATCTTCCATAACAATCCCTTATGCACGTTTCTTGGAATCCACCTTGCCATCGATAAGGAGTGGCTCTGGTGGTTTTTTATTTGCATTACGAAGAATCTTAGGTTCCTCGCCGCCCTCTACTGCGGCTTTGGTAATGATGATCTTCTCAATCTTGAGATCAGATGGAGACTCAAACATTACTGGCTGGAGCACACGCTCCATAACACCGCGGAGACCACGGGCACCTGTCTTCTTCTCAAGTGTCTCCTTAGCAATAGCGACGAGTGCCTCGTCCTCTATTTCAAGTTCAACTCCGTCCATCTTAAAGAGTTCAACATACTGCTTTAAGAGTGAGTTCTTAGGTTCCTTGAGAATCTTAACAAGAGCTTCCTCATCAAGGTCTGTAAGCGCTGTGATAACAGGGATACGACCTACGATTTCAGGAATAAGACCATACTTTACAAGGTCCTGTGGAATTACCTTGGCCATAGCCTCGGAGAGGTCCATTTCCTTCTTGCTCTTTATATCTGCGCCGAAGCCAAGTGAGCCCTGGCTTTCACGCTTTTCTACTATCTTTTCAATGCCGTCGAATGCACCGCCACAGATAAAGAGGATATCCTTGGTGTTAACCTGGATGAACTCCTGCTGTGGATGCTTACGACCACCCTGTGGAGGTACGTTAGATACTGTACCTTCAAGAATCTTAAGGAGTGCCTGCTGAACGCCTTCACCTGATACGTCACGTGTGATTGAAGGGTTCTCAGACTTACGGCCTATCTTGTCGATTTCATCGACATAGATGATACCGCGCTCTGCCTTTTCAACGTCAAAGTCAGCAGCCTGGATGAGGCGGAGAAGGATGTTCTCAACATCCTCGCCTACATAGCCGGCCTCTGTGAGAGTTGTTGCGTCAGCAATAGCGAATGGCACGTCGAGCATGCGCGCAAGTGTCTGAGCAAGCATAGTTTTGCCGACACCAGTAGGTCCAAGGAGCAACACGTTACTCTTCTGGAGCTCTACGCCAACCTCGTCGCCGTAGAAGATGCGCTTGTAATGGTTGTAAACAGCAACTGAAAGCGCAATCTTGGCAGCGTCCTGGCCAATTACGTACTCATCCAAAACCTTCTTAATCTCCTGTGGCTTTGGAAGTGGCTTGCCAGAACTTGGCATGTGTGCCTTATGCTTTGGTCCGTCGTCTTCAAGGAGTGCATCAGCACAGAGTTCTACGCACTCATCGCAGATAAATACGCCAGGACCAGCAATGAGTTTATATACTTCGTCCTGTGTCCTACCACAGAACGCGCAATGTACCTGCTTTGGGTCATTGATCTTTGCCATTTGGGCACCTCTTATCTCTTAGTAATAACCTTGTCGATGAGGCCATATTCAAGAGCCTCTTCTGCTGTCATGTAGTTATCGCGCTCTGTATCAAGAGCAATCTGCTCAAGTGTCTTGCCTGTGTTTTCAGCAAGGATGCGGTTGAGCTTTTCACGTGTCTTGATGATGTTGTCAGCAACGATCTTAATCTCTGTTGCCTGACCTGTTACACCGTGCTCACCACCGATGAGTGGCTGGTGGATAAGAATCTCTGAGTTAGGGAGAGCGAAACGCTTGCCCTTAGCACCTGCTGAGAGGAGGAAAGCACCCATAGATGCTGCCATACCTACGCAGATTGTTGATACATCACACTTGATGTAATTCATTGTGTCATAAATTGCAAAGCCAGATGAGATTGAACCACCTGGGCTGTTGATGTAGAGGCTGATGTCCTTCTCAGCATCCTGGCCCTCAAGATAGAGAAGCTGTGCAACTACAAGGCTTGCTGTCTGGTCATTAACCTGGTCTGATAAAACGATAATTCTGTCCTCTAATAAACGTGAGAAGATGTCATACTGACGTTCGCCACGGTTTGTCTGTTCGATAACGTATGGTACGAGTGCCATAGTAGTCCTCCTTATAAAAATGGGCGACGGAGGCGGAGCCCCCATCGCCTTAAACTTCAATTATTTGCTTTCTTTCTTTGCTGGGGCTTTCTTAGCAGGAGCTTTCTT
>JAUNQL010000007.1 GCA_030536195.1 Clostridia bacterium
AACTGGGGTATTAGGCCTTTTTTTAGTGTCTACTTTTTGTTGACAACTTCACAAACGGTGTCCCCTTTTATTTTATACTTCTGTGTACTCCTTGGTATTCTGCACTTTGTTCGCCTGCATTGCCTTGATGTTGAGCACTGTTGTTACGATAGTTGTGATAAAGTAACCAATGTCATCTACCTGGAGTCCAGTCAAGAGGTCAACTGGTGAGATAAAGAGTGCTGCTGAGATGATTGCGAGTACGCCAAAAAGGTTCTTTTTTGTCTTATAATCGTTATTCATGGTTAATCTCCTTTTTTACATATGATTTATTTTTAACCTTAATTTTTTCTGAATATTCTGGGTTTTGTTCAACTTTTTCTATCAGCTTAATCAGTTTGATTCTCTTTTGAGGTGACATCATCCCACCTCGAATTCTATTGTATAACCCTGCTTTTCAAAAGCCTGAAGGAGTCCCTTTACTGTGGTCTTGGCATTTTCTGTGGCCTCATCAAGGATGCCATCTGAAACTGCCTTTTTCTCTTCACGCTCTTCTACCTTTACAAGATAATTTGTAACCTCATCGCTTGATACTGGATTGATGAACTTACTTCCAAGGCTGTAGTCAACGCTGGACTCTACTGTATTTTCATTTATTTCACTAGAGATTACATACGCCTCTGGCAATGTGATTTTGATTGTCTTGTCATCAACCTTGGCCTTGATATCGCCTGCGTTGATGCCAGCTTTTACTTCGCCTTCATACTTAATAGTTAATGTATGTGAGAAGTTAATGCCGAGATGCTTTTCTGGGTTATCTATCCTGTCACCCTGCTCGCTTTTGAATGTGCGCTTGACTGTCACGATTTCATCTAGTGGCAAGAGCGCATAGTCAAGATCCGCTTGGGTGACAACGTATTCTGATGATTCTGTGGAGTTCTTAAATGTATCGACAAGAACCTTGCCACCGAGTAAGAACAAACCAAAGATACATACGCATGTGAGTGTAATTATCAAAAGGACTGATAAAAAGATTTTAAGAATTTTTCCCATTTCAATCCCCTCCTTACACCTCCATTTTATTTCACACCTGACGCACAATAAACGGATGCTTTGGAGTCTTGAAAATCTTAATTGGTACATTTTGTGGGAATATGATATAATTGTCTCAAATTAGGAGGCGCTATTATGGGAAAACGCTCTATTAAGGAAAACAAAAGTGAATATCAACTAGCGAGGGAGAGTTTGGACCTGACAAGGGCCAAGGCTGCCGAGCTGCTTAATATGTCGGAGAGCAAAGTTGAAAAGATGGAGAACGGCCAGGTGCATCCAGACGACGTCCTCGTCATGGCGGAGGCATACAAGAAGCCGTCCCTTTGCAACTACTATTGCTCGAACGACTGTCCGATAGGACGTGAGTATGTGCCAGAGGTCGAGGTCAAGGACCTCCCGACCGTGACACTCGAGATAATCTCACTCCTCGGCAAGCTCGAGGACGAGAAAGCGCGCCTCATCGACATCAGCGTCGACGGACAGATATCCGACGACGAGCGTGAGGATTTCCTCAAGATTCAGTCGGAACTTGAGAAGATGTCGCTCGCTGTCGATTCCCTGCGCGCTTGGGTTGACGAGAAACTTGCACAAGAATAAAAAATCCCGCTTCAGTGAAAACTGAAGCGGGTTCTTTTTATTAAAGTTGTGAGCGGATAATCTTGCCTGAAGTTGTCTTTGGAAGTTCATCCTTAAATACAACGATACGTGGATACTTGTAAGGTGCAGTCTTCTGCTTAACGTACTGCTGAATCTCTTTCTTGAGCTCCTCAGTAGGCTCAGTACCCTTAACAAGTACGATGGATGCCTTAACAACTTGACCACGTACGTCATCAGGTGCAGCGGACACGCCACACTCAAGTACGTATGGAAGTTCCATGATAACGTTTTCAATCTCAAATGGTCCGATACGATAACCTGATGACTTGATAACGTCATCGGCACGACCAACATACCAGAAGAAGCCATCCTCGTCCTTCCAAGCGAGGTCGCCTGTATGGTAGTAACCGTCGTGCCAGCACTCTGCTGACTTGTCTGGGCCACGGTAGTAGCACATGAAGAGTCCGCAAGGAGCACCGTCACTTACCTTAACACAGATTTCACCAGATTCGCCTGGCTCAACCTCGTTGCCATCTGGATCAAGAAGGTGTACGTCATAGATTGGAACTGGCTTACCCATTGAGCCAATCTTATGTGGTGCACCAACAAGGTTACCAATCATAAGTGTGCCCTCTGACTGGCCAAAGCCCTCCATTACTGAGAGGCCTGTAAGCTTCTTGAGCTGTTTGAATACCTCTGGGTTGAGTGCTTCACCAGCGAGTGTTGCATGTTCAACTGATGACAAATCGTACTTGGTTAAGTCCTCTTTAATCATCATACGATACATTGTTGGTGGTGCACAGAATGTTGTGATGTGGTACTTGGCAAAGAGAGGAAGAATATCATCAGCATGGAATCTGTCAAAGTCATAAACGAATGTTGCTGCTTCGCAGAACCACTGACCATAGAGCTTACCCCAAAGGGCCTTTGCCCAACCAGTATCAGAAATTGTAAGGTGTAAACCATCAGGGTCAACACAGTGCCAATACTTAGCAGTGATGAAGTGACCGAGTGGATATTTATAGCTGTGGAGAGCCATCTTAGGATAACCAGATGTGCCTGATGTAAAGAACATAAGCATAGGGTCATCGCCCTTTGGTGAATCCTTCTTGCGCTTCCACTCATTTGAGAAGAGCTTCCACTCCTTGTCAAAATCATGCCAACCGTCTTTTGCGCCGTTTGTCATAATCTTGAGCTCAAGGGATGGTGATTTCTCTGCTGCTAAATCAACCTGGTCTGATACATCACCATCGGATGTACAGATGATAGCTTTAACGTCAGCAGCATTGAAACGATATTCAAAGTCATGGTCCTTAAGCTGGTTTGTTGCAGGGATTGCAATAGCACCAATCTTGTGAAGACCAAGGATTGCTGGCCAGAACTGATAGTTACGCTTGAGTACAAGCATAACCTTGTCGAAACGCTTGATACCAAGGGAAGTGAAGTAGTTCGCAGCCTTGTTTGAGAGTTCCATCATATCCTTGAATGTGAAACGCTGTTCGTTCTTGTCAACATCAAGGTGAAGCATTGCGAGTTTGTCTGGCTTGGTGCGACCAAGCTCATCAACTACGTCAAATGCAAAGTTAAAGTTTTCAGCGTTCTTAAACTCAACCTTAACTGGAGTCTTGTTTTCATTCTTTTCAACTGAAACCCACTTCTTGTATACACGGGCTGTCTGCTCTGCGCCGAGGCGCTTTGGCTGTTCACCGATTTCTGTTGCAGCTGGACGAAGCTCTGGGATTGGCTCACCTGATGGGTTGAGTACGATAGCGTAGAAAATGCAGTCCTGCTTTTCTACTGCAATCATACCGTGAGGTGTGCTTGAATCGTAGTAGAGCGAGTCACCAGCGTGAAGTACCTCAAAGTGATCACCAACCTGAACCTTGAGTGCACCGCTTAAAACGATGTCGAGCTCCTGGCCCTTGTGGGTTGTGAGTTCTATTGGTTTATTCTGAGCTTCCTCTGAATATGTTGCTTCAACATAGAGAGGTTCAGAAATTCTATTCTTGAATGCTGCGGCCAAGTTGTAGTAGGTCATACCATGAGCCTTCTCTATTCTTTGGCCTTCGCCCTTTTTAGTGAATACGAGTTTTGCAAGTGTTGGAGACTCACCTTCGATAAGGTCAGTAACGTCGACGCCAAAGCTCTGCGCACAACGATAGAGGAACGCAAAGTTTAAGTCGCGCTGACCAGCTTCACAAGCGATGTACTCTGCCTCATCGATACCAGTCTGCTCTGCCATATAGGCAGTTGTGTAACCTTCGATTTCGCGAAGTTCACGAATACGACTGGCCATCTCCAAGATTTTCAAATCTAGGGCCTTTTCTGTGTTAGACATAATTAATACCTCTTTCCCACGGCTTCAAAGGACAATAAAAGTCCCAAGAATGCCGTCGCATTCTTGGGACGATAATTCATACCGCGGTACCACCCAAATTGCCGTTTTCACGACCACTTTCAGACTCTGACAAGTCCTAATGCACTTACGTAGCCTACACGAGTGGGTTCTACTCGAATAATCTTTCTTCCCACCAGCTCAGGAGCTACAAACAAAGGTTATCGCTTCTAGCTCACACCAACCGCTAGTTCTCTCGAAAGCAAGTGTTCCTTTGCACTCTCCGTCAAAGCTTTTAATTAGTATGTAAAGTTTATACACCGAAAAACTACTTATGTCAAGATTTTTTTGTAAATTCAGAGACTGTAGCAACAAGTTTTGCTGGGTCAACTGGCTTTGCAATAAATCCATCCATACCAGAATCGAGTGCCTTCTTCTTATCCTCGTCAAAAGCATTCGCTGTCATCGCAACGATTGGGATGTCACGAAGCCCCTTGTGTTCAAGATTACGGATAAGTTTAGTTGCCTCATAACCATCGAGTTTTGGCATCTGAATATCCATGAGGATGAGGTCAAAGTCACCTGGGTCTGAAAGCTTAATCTTGTCAACTGCCTCCAAGCCGTCGCAGGCAATATCTACGATTACGCCCTGCTCCTCGAGGAGTTCTGTCGCAATCTCTCTGTTGAGTTCGTTGTCCTCAACAACGAGAATGCGCTTATCACGAAGATCAAATGCTGGTTCATAAGAAGTGTCTTCAAGTGGACCATCAACGCTTTCATCCATTGCACGGATGCGAAGCTTAAAGCGCATAATAACCTTGGTACCAATGCCAAGTTCTGACTCGATTTCAATAGAGCCTTCCATCATATCAATAAGGCGCTTTGTGATGGACATACCGAGGCCCGCTCCTTCAACGCCAGATATTGTTGCAGAGCGTTCGCGCTCGAAGCTTTCAAATATATGCTTGAGGAAGTCCTCGCTCATGCCAATACCATTGTCCTCACAGACAACAACATAATTGGCATAGCCGACATCCCTAGATGGTTTCTCAGAAATAGTAACAGCAACCTTGCCACCTGGGTTGGTGTACTTAAGAGCATTACCAACGATGTTAAGTGTAATCTGGTCAAGGTGCAAGATGTCCGCAAAGATGTACTCGTGCTCGATGTCCTTGTAGTCGACAGTAAGTTCGATGTTGCGGCTCTCGGCGAGTGAGGATGTCATGGTAAGGATTGCATCTCCACAGCCGTGGATTGTTGCATCCGTCTCCTCTATTGTAACCTTACCTGACTCGATACGAGCCATATCAAGCACATCGTTGATGAGCTTGAGTAGGTGCTGGCTTGAAACTTCAACCTTGGAAAGGTAATCATCAGTTGCCTCTGGATCGGTCTTAATCTTCTTTCTAGCAAGGTTAGTAAAGCCCAAAATCGCATTCATCGGAGTACGGATATCATGCGACATATTGAAAAGGAACGTTGACTTTGCATTGTTAGCAGATTCAGCGCGTGAACGTGCTTCCTCAAGAAGCAAGTTGCGTTGCATCTCGTAACGAGTTTTCTCGTCTACGTTTTGGAAAGCTAAAACGCAGAGCTGAGTCTCATAGAAGTCATAGTTTGCAACAACCTTGGTTCGATAGAACTCGACGCCTCTTTCTGTCTTGATACGTGAGTCAATATATGTCTGACAGTTTTCCTCAAGTTCACGCTTTAAGTGATGGATTGAAAGTGCATTGTAAAATGCCTCCCTATCCTCCTCAACAACGTATGTCTCAGCAATACGCATTACACGCTCAGTAAATGAATTAGTCGAACCTCCGAACACATCATCAAGTGAACGAGTTAAGAATCCACGTCTATAGTCAGTAACCTTACCATCGGAGAGGTCAACCATCAGGATGTCCTCGTAGTTATATGTGATTGATGAAATAACAGACTTTTGATTTTCGCTACGCTTGGTCAAAATCGAAATATATACATAGATAATACCGACTGTACAGCCAACGCCAACTGTAGGTACACCAGGCATAAAGAACTGGACTATCATACATGTGATTGGTGCGAGTGCGAAAAGTGCGAGCGCCATATCGCGTTCCTTGTTAGAT
This sequence comes from Clostridia bacterium, assembly GCA_030536195.1. Taxonomy (GTDB): domain Bacteria; phylum Bacillota; class Clostridia; order Oscillospirales; family Acutalibacteraceae; genus UBA1227. Next base: position 6,070 of record JAUNQL010000007.1, read on the forward strand.
ACAACCTTTTCTCTCCTCGCTTGAGCAAACGAGCGGCCCGATGCAAAAACAATGTAAGCAAAGGTAATAAGTGGCTGTAAGAAATAGAGAGGTCCTCTGTGGTAAGTGTTATTCGCATCGATGTAGAAGATAAATTTATCACTAATGAAAGCTGCGAATGATAACAAAACAAGTGCTACGATTGGGATTGCAAATATAATCTTCTTTGCACGTGTGTTATAGAAATTTGTTACCATCATTCTCTCGGAATATCTAGACCAGATATAAGCCGTGGTTCCAGAAAATGAGAAAAACAAGGCGTTAAGCAAGATGTTAACACCTATAGGGGTGCTAGGATCACCCTCGACAAATGTCCACATAAAATCAGTCATTAAGAATGCTATCTCTGATAGGATAAGAGGTGTCATCTTAAACTTTGACATGCCACCTTCGCTCTTCCAGCCAAGGAGCATCAGGACAAACATTATAAAGATACAAGTCGCATTTATGAGTGCATATAAAACTAATCCGTCAACTACTAAAGTATCGCTCACAAAAATCGCCTCACTTTCCATCTTTTTATATTTTATCATACAACTATGTAAAATAGCATTATAAAAGCCTCCCAAAAATGGGAGGCTTTCTTTGGTTACTTTTAATTGTATGTACTTGCACCTTTTTCAGCAGTTACATCTAATGTTGTTGGATAATATTCTCCAAAACCATCCACCTGATTGTAGCCATCAGATGTCTTCTCAAAGACCACAACATCAAACTTTTCGCCATCGTCCTTGTGTGGGATTGCAACAACTACATAGAGTTTTCCCTGCCACTCTGTTGGCATAAGTTGATCAAGAACTTCATCACTTGGCATTGAATCAACACCGTTTATAAAGGCATCAGTACCATCCGACTTATATGGACCATCAGAGAACCAACCACTCTCAGCATCCGAGTTCTCCTGCATTTCATCATAAGCGCCATTTGACGCATAAGACTTGGACTTCTCCTGTGGCATTGCTTCATCTGCAGAGTAGTTTGCAATTTCATTTGTTGCAGCATCTTTGCTCTTGTTAAAGCCGCCAGATGAAATGAACGGCACGACTGCTGCAACAAGGATGACGAAGCAGGCAGCAATTGCCACCCACTGGCGGCGTTTTTTGAGATTGCTGTTTACAGCCTTGGCAATCTCAAAGCCCTCATCAGCTTCCTCGAGTAAGTTGTCATCTATATCAGAGAGTGCATCAAAGAGTACTTCTGCACGCTCTTTATCAGTTTTACTCATACTGCAATCCCCTCCGATTCAAGGTATTCTTTCAAGGCGGCGCGGGTGCGGTGCAGGGTTACTGTGACATTGTTTGGTGAGAGCGAAAGCTCGCTCGCAATGTCGTCTATTGATGCACCGTACCAATAGCGCTTGATAAACATCACGCGCTTGTCGCTGTCCTGAGATTTAAGGAACTCTGACAGCGCGCGTGAAAGTGCGGCGCTATCCAGCGCCTCATCAGGAGATGCATCCTGTGCTGGCAAACTCTCAGCAAGCTCATCGATGAGCGCCTCAAAGTTGCCACCACCATGCTTCTCGTTTGTATTCTTTCTATACATATCAATCGATAAATTACGACTTATTCTTCCAAGGTAAGTTTTGAGTTTGAGTGGTATCGTTGGAGGAATTGAGTTCCAAGTTTTGAGGTAGGTATCATTTTCGACCTCCTGGGCGTCATCGACCGAGCCCAAGATATTCTGAGCGATGGTTAAGATATATTTGCCAAACTTGGTTTTCGTCGCAGTTATGGCGTTTTCGTCCCTTTTCAGGTAGAGATCAACTATCTCCTTATCCTCCATTTTTCACCCAACTTTCTATTCTGTAAAGGTTTCTTCCTTTACATCGTCGACTTTTTTCTTGGATTTTACCTTCTTAATTATAACACAAACAACTACTGCAACCAAGCCTAAGATGAGTAGGTATGGGATATTTACGATGATAAACATAACGATTGACTTAAAGCCTTCACCGATATTGTAGAAGCTTTCTTTGAGTCCAAGCCAGATCTTTGCGAAGTATCCCTCACCTGTTGGGCTCTCCTTGCCAACCTCTGAAACGTTAATCTCAACTGTTGAGTAATCAACCTGGTTATCATACCTGTTCATCATTGACTGGTAGTACTCAATCTGAGAGCGAACCTCTGTGAGCCTATCCTGAATTGTAATTGTGTCTGAGAGGCTCTCTGCCTTCTCAAGAAGGCCCATAAGTGTCTCCTGCTCAATCCTTAGTGACTTTAAATGACTCTCAGTATCAACATAAGAATCTGTGATATCACTCATTGAAACGGACTTTGAAGTAACAGTTGCAATCTCAGATGTCTCATTCAAAAACTTATCAAGCTTGTCTGAAGGGATTCTAAGGCAGAGGCTTGTGAAGGCGTAGTCGCCGTACTTGCTCTCATTTGAACTCTCAACATAGCCACCATATGAAACAACTGACTCATTGAGTGCTTTAAGTGTTGCCTGATACTTCTCTGTCTCAAGATAGAGGTTTGCATTCTTAACGAGTTTTCTGTCAGCAGTAAGTTTTACTTTACTATTTGTGCTTTGATCAAGTGCCATTTCCTCTGGCATACCATCATTGTCACCAGTGTAGGCATAGGTGTTTGTCATACCAACACTTTTAACTGTGTCATATGACTTAGAACTGCCTGAGCCACCTATCAAGGCACAAAAGCCTATACCAAAACAAAACACCAATACATATGCGATTATGTGTTTCCAGTTCTTTTTGAAAAATTTCTTCATTTTAAAAACCGTCCTTTCAAGTGCTTTCACTTAAAAAGACGGTCTTAATTTCAAAATATTACAAACTTTTTTAATTTTTCATCACGATGTCGAGAAGGCGGCTTGTTGCGTCGCCATCTGGCTCGTCGAAGTTGAAGCGTCTAAAGGCATCCATAGACTGTGGTTCTGCCTTTAAAGCTTTGACTGCGCTAATGAGAGATGCCATGTCAGACGCAACAGGGCCCGGCACGTATTCCTCGTAATTGAAATAGAAATCGCGCGCGCCTTTGTAACTATCAAGATCATAGGCATAAAATGCGATAGGCTTGTTTTGAATTGCAAAGTCCATACAGATTGATGAATAGTCAGTGATGAGCATGTCTGCAATGAGGCAGAGCTCATTGACGTTATCATAATCTGTTACATCAAAGGCGCCAAGGGAGCGGTCGCCTATTGACGCATGAACTTGCGGATGGAGCCTTATGAGGATCTCGACATCATCGCCAAGCGCCTCTCGCAACGCCTTGGCATCAAACTTGTCGAGGATATGCTCATCAGCATCCGCATCCTCGCGGAAGGTTGGCGCATAGAGGATTACATACTTGCCCTCGAGCTCTGGATAGAGCTCGTAGAGGTTAGCCTTGGCCACTTCGCGTTCCCTACGACGGAAGTAGTAGTCAGAGTTTGGGCTGCCGACAGCGAGAACACTCGACTGTGGCACACCAAACGCCCTGGCATAGATGTCGCGAACGCAAGTGGACGAGCAGGCAACGTATGTAAGTTTCCTATTTGCCAATACCTCGCGCCTTCTAACCTTCTCTGGCACTTTGATATCAAAGCCGAACTTCTTAAAGGCGCCCTGGCCATGCCAAAGCTGAGTGATAACTGTATCAGCATTTGGACGGCACTTTGCAAGTGGCATAAAGTTATCGTTTAAGAAGATATACTTGGCCCTGCCAAGCTTGAGCGCATCTACTGTCACAAACCAAAGCGCTGTCTTGATATCATCAAGAGCAGTGCGCTCAATGTGAAGGAACTCATACTGTGGGCCACCCTTGGTTGCTCTGTATTTGAGTTCCGCCTCGACCTCTCCGAGGCCGTCGTTGAAATGGGCGTTGTGCATCGACACGAGTCCTACTCGGTCCTCTTTGACGCCCATCATCGCGCCAATATTGAAAAAGAAAGAGTAAAGAGAAAACATGCCGCTCTTTACAAATTCTTTCAGATTAGCCATTCCCTTTACCCTCCAAAATTACTTATTCCAGTGAATTACAGTCTTGCCAAGGCGAAGTGCTGAGTCAGCACTAAATGCGTTGTGGATATCACTGATTGTTCTGACATCAAATGTCTCTCCGATGAGTGTCTCGAAATAGTGTGTCTCAACCTGGTTGTCCTCAAGGAATTTTACTGTCTTTTCAAAGTCCTCACGTCCTGAACGTGATGAGCCAAAGACACGAAGTCCCTTCTCGAGTACCATACGTGTGTTGATTGCAACGTTGTTTTCAGAAACACCGCCGAGTGCGATTGTGCCCTCTGGATTGATGTGGTCAATCATCTGGTTGATTGCTGGCTCACATCCGCCACCACCTACGCACTCAAAGCAATGGTCAAGCATCAAGTCCTCTGGGATGTCATCGACATGCATTGTCTCATCTGCAAATGTGAAATATGAGAGTTTGTCATAGTCCATACCAAAGACGTAGAGCTTAACATCTGGATAGAGTTTTGAGAGAAGTGTTGCTGTGATGAAGCCCAAGTTACCATCGCCCCAAACTCCGATGGAGTTGCGACGGCTGTGAGCAATTTTGTCAAACCTTGAGATGATGTGCATTGAAACAGAGATGAGCTCTGTAAATGATGCAACATCAGGGTTTACATCGTCAGATATTTTAACGATACGATCCGGTTGCATCAATACCTGGTCCTGCAAGAATCCGTCAAAACCACTTGAGCGGAACTTGCTTGAACGACGGTAGTTCTCTGCAATGATGTCGTCATCCTCTGTTGGTGTGTTTGGAATACAAATTACACGGTCGCCTGGTTTAAAGTTACCTGTTGTATCAAAGACAACTTCTGCAAGGCACTCGTGAATAAGTGCCATAGGAAGTTTCTTTGCAAGAACTTCCTTAGAGCGAGCGCCTTGATAGTAGCGCTGGTCCGCTCTGCAGATTGAGAGGTGTGTTGGACGGATAAGAACTCCGCCCTCTGATAAATCTATCTCTCCATAGGTAACCTCAATCATTCGAGGCGCTGTAAGCTGATATATGGAGTTAATCATGCGTCAAAATCTCCTCCGAGCATTGTTGCTGCTACCTTTAAATCAAATGGATATGTGATCTTCATGTTAGATACTTCGCCCTCTACGAGATAAACCTTCTCGCCCTTCATGGCAAAGATCTTGCAGGCATCTGTAAGGATGTCCTTCTCTTCATCTGTGAGTCCCTCATAGAGTGCCTTAAGTTTCTTGGCATTGAATGACTGTGGAGTCTGACCCTGGAAAAGTGTTGCACGGTTTGGAATCTGTGAGATAACCTCGCCGTCCTGTGACTCAACAATTGTATCTGTTGCAGGAACTACTGTATCGCAAGCGCCATACTTTTTCGCAGCATCAATGTTTTCCATGATGATTCTGTGAGTTACGAATGGACGAACCGCATCGTGTGTTACGATAATTGTATCGTCCTCAAGACCATACTTGCCTTCAATGAACTTGATGGCATTCATAAGTGTCTCATTTCTTGTTGAGCCACCCTCAACAACAGTAATACGGTCAGTCTCACCAAGTGACTTCTTGATCATGTTCTCGGTGTGAGCAACCCAAGCCTTTGGAGTCAATACAATAACGTGTTCAAACTCTGGGCAAACGAAAAACTTTTCAATTGTGTGGACAATAATTGGCTGCTTACCGAGCATCAAATACTGCTTAGGTGTATCTGAGTTGCCCATGCGTGAGCCAATACCACCAGCTAAAACTACTGCAAATGTCATTATATAGTCCTCCATTTAAGGTAATATTTCATCATACTCTGTATGTGAATTATTTTGAGTTTAGTGTTGCGCTTTGAGTCGCGCGCCCAAACGTGATATACAATCGCATCTGGGAAGAAGAGCACTTTGCCGTGCTTCCTCATCGTCCTTGTGATGTCGCAGTCCTCAAAGTACATAAAGTAGCGGTCATCAAATCCGCCGATTTTTCTAAAGGCATCGCCTCTAAAGAACATAAAGCATCCGGTTGCATTCCAAATCTCAAACGGCTTTGTATAGTCCGCATCAAGCATCGCGTAGGAACGAAGGAGCGCTGACGGCTCATCGCCACGCAAGCGGCTTGCTGCAAGGTACCAGATGTGTGGTTTCTTCTTGCCAAGAATCTGGTCGCGTCCGTCTGGGAAGCAGATTCTTGGAGAGAGCTGAACAACGTCCTTGTTCGCCTCACAATACGCTACCATCTTGGATACGATATCATCCTCAATTACAACGTCTGGATTTACAACACAGTGGTAGTCAGCTTTGAAACTATCAAACTCTGCTAGCATCTTGTTGTGTGCCTTGCCAAAGCCGATGTTGTCACCAGTGGACTTAAGTGTAAACCTAGCGTCACTTGAAAACTTCTCCTCTAAAAGCTCAATTGTGCCATCTGTTGAGCCGTTATCAAAGACGAAGAGTTTAAAGTCGATGTTTGGGTCCTTAACTGAATCAAGCAATGTACCCACGGCTTTTTCTATGTACTTAACATTGTTATAAGTTACAATGCTCGCCGATACTTTTATCATAGTAAAATGTCCTTTGTTATACTAAATCGCCATTTAAGCTTCTGAGCAAATGACGTCGGATTGCCAGTCAAACTGTCGCCATTTCTGCGATAGAGAAGATATGGAGTCTCTATAAGCACCACTTTGCCCGCTCTCTCAGCCTTGAGTCCAATCCACTGGTCGTGCATTGGTAGGTCATCTGGGAAAGGTAGGATGTCGCCCTTAAGGCTCGCATCAAATGCCATACAACAACCCATATATGAGTTCTTGATGAGATTCTTGACAAAGCCTGTACGAGTTCCCCTTATTGCAAAGAAGGACTCATCCGTGACATTTAATGCCTCATCTGTTACCTTGGCATCGTGCATGACAAGGAGTGCTCCGCGACTGATAGCATCAGTCACCGCCTGCACCTTGCCAGGCAGCCATACATCGTCCTGGTCGGAGAGGAATATCAAGTCACCGCTTGTGTGTGCTATCGCACACTCAAAGTTCTTGATGACGCCCTGTCCTGGGCCCTCGATGTATTTAACACGCGGGTCACCGACCCGCTCCACTGCAGCCTTGGTGCCACCGCTCGGATTGTCATCCGAGACAATAACTTCGTCATCCGCGCCAAGCTGCGCCAATATCGAGCCAAGCTGTTCCTCTATGAACTTTTCACCATTGTACGCTGCAAGCGCTACGGAAACTTTCATAGTTTTAACTCCATTTAAAAAATTAACTAATATATTTTACCACATTATAGTTTTATTTACAATTTAACTGTGTTAAAATATACGCGGCTAAATAATTTCACTAAGGAGGAGATAACATGTCAAAAGGTTATCCAAATATTCTCGTCCACGGTTTCTTCGGTTGGGGCGACCAGGACTTTCTCAACAAATTATCACCTTACTTCGGTGGTATTTTCAAAAAGGGAATGGATCAGTACTTAACCGAGCAAGGCTATGAGTCATACGCTCCATCAGTAGGTCCTTGGAGTTCTGCATGGGACCGTTCTTGCGAACTCTACGCTCAGATCATGGGTGGTACAGTTGACTATGGTAAGGCTCACTCTGAAAAGTATGGTCATGCTCGCTACGGCAAGACATACAAGGGCTACATCAACGACTGGGGCAAGCCAGGTGACCACGAGATGATCAACATCATCGGTCACTCATTCGGCGGCCCAACAGTTATCCGTTTCTGCGACCTCATGGATCGCGGTAGCGCTGAGGAACGCGCAGTTACTCCTAAGGAGGAACTCTCACCTCTCTTCGAGGGTGGTCACGCTAACCTCATCCACTGCGCAACAACTCTTTCTGGTACAAACAACGGTACATCACTTGCTGAGGCAGGTCATGACCTTCATATCTCACCAATCGTTAACTGGCTCCTTCTCGGCGTTATCTCAACATGCCTCGGCCAGACAAACGCTCTCAAGGCTTGGGACTTCAAAGTTGCTCACTGGGGCATCACCCCTGTTACAACAGCTGAGCTCGAGCACAGCTTCCGTGGCGTAAAGGCTTGCAAGGAAGCAATCGACCGCTACAACGCTAACGAGTTCGATAACATCATGGAAGAGATGACAGTTTCTAACTCTGCAAAGCTCAATGCTGAAACAAGCGTTTCACCTAAGATTTACTACTTTGCACGTCGTGCTTGCCGCTCTCACAAGATCGGCAACCTTCCATTCCAGGCTATGCACTTAAAGTCATTCCCAATCGCTCACATCTCACAGCTCATCACTGGTTGGTACATGACTCCATACCTCAAGAAGACATTCGGTGCTGACTCATCTTGGTTCGCATCAGATGGTCCTGTTAACACAGTATGCACAGGCGCTCCTTGGGACAAGCCACAGGAGGATTGGACAGAGAAGACTGTTGTAGTACCAGGTAAGTGGTACAACATGCCAATCGAGTACAAGGATCACTTCAGCTGGATGGGATTCCTTGAGAACACTGACACATATAGACAGTACTTCCTCGACATGGTTAAGAGCTTCGAAGCTCTCACACCAATTAGATAACGAGAAGTTAAAATTAAACTGAAAGAGCCTAGGGCATCTGCCCTAGGCTCTTAGTTTTATTCTTAATCACACTGATGTGCGAAGTAGAAGCATGTAAATACTCCATGTTTAATTGTAAACTTCATTGCGATGCAGAATGGGCTCTTAGCGCCTGGCATATTGAACTGCTTGAGTGCCTTGTCAGGTGTAAGCTGATCAACCCAGTTTGCATAGTCCTTAATGAAAGAAATCTTGTTGTTCATCGGTGCATGTGAACCACGCATCTTGATGTATCCAGCCTTCTTAACATCGTCGTAGTACTTGCGAGCAGTTTTCGCATACTCGTGAAGTGAGCAATCTGGATTTGTCCACATCCATGTGCCCATGTTGCAAGAGTCACCCATGTGAATGAACTTTTCATTTACATCAAGGAAAGTGATTGAACCAGGAGTATGTCCTGGAAAATCCTTTACTATAAGTGTTTTTCCACCAAGTTCAATCTTGTCACCATCGTGAAGTGGCTTGTAAACTGTCTTGCCCTTCTTAGTTACTAAGAGCTTGTTGATAACTGGCTTTAAGAGTTTTGCTTTTGGATATCTATCATAGATACCTGTACTGATATCCTCAACGAGCTTGAAATAAACATCCTTTGTTGTAAATGTTGGGAGATCCTTGTCGCCAATCAAAACCTCTGCAAACTTGTTGTTGCCATTTGAGTGGTCAGGATGGAAGTGTGAGTTGACAACGATAAGTTCCTTGTCAGTCAAATTCGCAACGAACTTCTTTAAATTAAAGATGTCCATACCTGTGTCCATGAGCATTGCCTTATCAGTGCCCTCGATAAGGAATGATGAAACCATCATCTCATTGATACCACGAACGCCGTCATATATCTTCTGAACAGTGTAAATATTCATGTAAATCCTCCTCAAATTAATCTTTAAATATTTTACCACTTTTGTTAGAATGTATACAAGAATAAATAACGAGGAGACAAATATGAAGTTACTTGTAATTAACGGACCATCGCTCAACATGCTTGGTATCCGTGAGCCTGCTATCTATGGCGAAGAAACTTATGAGGATCTCTGCAACAAAATAAACGCACACTGCAAAGAAAAAAATATAAAAGTCGAAATCTACCAATCCAATCACGAGGGCGATTTGATTGACAAGATTCAAGATGCATTCCACAAGGTTGACGGCATCGTTATCAATGCTGCCGGCTACACCCACACGAGCATCGCTATCGCCGATGCCCTCCTCGCTGTCAGCATCCCAGCCGTTGAGGTGCACATCTCGGAGCCTAAGAATCGCGAACCATATCGCCACTTCTCCTACACCGAAGAAGTTTGCATCGCCTCCATCCGAGGCGAAGGCACTGCCGGCTACATCAAGGCCATCGACCTCCTCGAGACCACAATCAAAAACATGAAATAAGCACATAAGCAAGCAAAGAAGCAAACTAAGAAATCAAAGAAAGTAAATTATTCAAAATTAAAAGACCCATCGAAAAGGAGCACACATCCTCTTCGGTGGGTTTTATTCATGTTTGGCAAGTGTCTGAACTATGTTTTGCAGATAGGATAATAAGTTTCTAAGTACTTAATAAACTCCTCGGCAGTTTGATAAGGGAAGTCATCAGAATTGTCATCTGTGCTGTTGTCTAAGATTTCATTTGTACTGCCGTAAACATTAGCAGAACCCCTGCGACAACAGTCTTGGATATATACATAACTATCGGGATCATTCTCAGAACCTTCAAAATAATATTTTGTTCTTGGCAAACGTGTATATCTATCAAGTACATCCTTTACATATTCAGCGTTCTCATAACGATCAGCGCTACATATTTTGATTTTTGAAACCATACCGTTCGTCAACCGAACCTTTGAATAGCTCATATATTCAATAATAGCAGAGACGTGCTCAAAATCAGCAAAATCCGTAGCGCGATATTTACCATCCTTGGCTGGTGCTTTGTAAGAAATGCATTCAATTATCTTAGAAGTGTACTTTTCGCTTCCTAATCTATTTTTCATAACAGCCCAATAATTTCTAGCATAGTCTCTGTTAAGGCAATCTCTAAAAACATAAATAACATCAACTATAGAATAAAAAATTTCGCCTGTCTCAGTATCCTCAACAGTGCGAATTTCAGCTTTTTCATGTAAATTTGTAATCATAAATTTTTCTCCAATTCGACAAGATACCATTCAAAAAAATTGAAACTCTTACAGTTTGTAAGCAGTTCAAATAACCACGACAATCAAAATTCAATGTGCGCTTAAAAGTTCGTAGCTACGTGGTTACAAATATATTATAGAACATTCGTTTGTCAAAGTCAACAAAAAGTTACACTTTCTTTTTAACCTCTTACAAACTGTAAGAGGTTGTTGAAAAGCGAATGCGCCGCCTCAAAAGTTTTTAACTGATTTTCGACTTCTTCACTCTCGAAAATTTATTCCTATCTAACTCAAATTCACTTCAAACTCATTCTAATTCATTTCAAGTCTACAGCCTTTATTTTATCTCATCATTGGTGTATAATTGCTCTACTATTACTAAACTATTCGTAACGAGGTATATTAATGAAATTTAACGCTGATAACCATATTCATATTGCGCTTCCTGAAAAGGAGATGAGCGACGAGCAAATTGCTGCTCGTCTTACCCTTTACAAGGATGCAGGCGTTACGTTTTTGCGTGACGGCGGCGACAAGTATGGCGTGTCTGTACGCGCCAAGGCAATTGCCAATGACATGGGCATCAACTATGTAACGCCAGCCTTCCCAATCTTTAAGGAAGGCCACTACGGCGCATTTATAGGTAAGGCTTATTCCGATATTGAAAGTTTCAAGGCGCTCGTTGATGAGGCAATCTCAAAGGGCGCAGACTTCATCAAGGGAATGGCATCAGGCATCGTTGACTTTAACAAGTACGGTGTACTCCTTGATGGCAA